>NZ_BAAIEW010000026.1:0-41850 GCF_054654515.1 Desulfothermus okinawensis JCM 13304
AATGAAACTTGTTAGTTAGGTTTAAAGATAAAATCTCAATTATCTATCAAACCAAATGCCTTTAGATATGCATCTGTAGCATTTTTTATAGTATAAGGCCTTGCAGCTTTTTTTAGAAAATTAGCAGGTAAAGGATTTTTTATAACTTCAATGATTGCTTCTGCCATGTTTTTATAATCCCTTAGAGGTACTAAAGGTCCGTATTTTCCATTTTGTAATATCTCTCTAGATCCACTTGGACAATCTGTAGATATTGCAGGAGTTCCCAGGGCTAAAGCCTCTATAAGACTAACAGGCAGGCCTTCCCACAAAGAACTTAAAACAAAGACATCAGCATGAGCCATATATGGATAAGGATCATCTTTAAACCCTAAAAAATCTACAAATCTTTCAATATCTAATTCCAAAGCCAATCTTTTAAGAGACTCTATTTTTTTCCCTTTTCCTAAGATTATTAACCTACTGTCAAAAACGTCTTTTACAATTTTAAAAGACTTAATTAAGGTTGGAAAATCTTTTCTCATACAAAGCTCACCAACTCCAATAATTATAGGACAACGTTTATTTTTATACCAAGGATGATCTGGAATAGGTAAGGTATTGATGTTGTTAATCATGGAATCATCAATTACAGGTGAAGGTACAACTGATATATATTTGGGATTTAACCCTGTATATCTTGTTATATCTTCTTTAACTCCCATGCTTGGAACAAGAACTTTATCTGCATATTTATAAAGTCTTCCAATGGAGTTTCTTTGAATTAGTCTATCTAAAAAACCTCTTGAATTAAGATTAATAGAAACCGTTGTCCCTATCCTTACAAATACCTTGGTGGGGATTTTAAAAAGAAGTTTACATAAGATAGCCAAACGATTCACCCGGTCTTTATCAGTAAATAGAATATGAGGAGTATTTGACTTTAAATAGTTTGTTAATTTAAAAAAAGAGGAATAAACATGAGAAGTATTAAATTCCAATACCCTAACATTGTCATGCGCTTCTTTTAAATATGGTCCATGATCTTTTATTTTGAGTAAGTCTACCTTATATCCCATTTGAGCTAAATGAGATATAAGATTTTTTGAAATCCTATCTACTCCACTATGACCTGATGTAGCCAAAAAAACAGAAATTTTTATTGTTTTTTCAGATAACTTCATAATCTCCATATTTCTTTGTAAAATTTTTAAAACATATCAAAATAAATACAATGAAAAAATCTCTTTTAAAATAATTTTACACATATTTTCGCCTTGTGTTTTATTTATTTATTTATTCTTTCTACTCTTCTATTTTAAGAAGTATTAAAGGACCATGTTTTTTGGTATTAAAGGTATATAATTTCTTAAGATAAAGTTTATATCCTGTTGAAGTATTTATTTTTTTTAAATCGCTGGATGTTGCTACATAATAGTCTATGTTCCTATTTATTAATAAATTAGTAGACAGCTCCTTTGATGATATTCGTAATTCTGAAGGGAAACAAACAGGGCCTGGAAAATTAATATTTGCATAAAAATAGATTATGTTAGTCCTCTTAATGGAACTTCCTACCCTGATGATCTTATTTTGTTTATCAATTTTACTAATTTTATATCCAATCTTTCTATATATAATTTTATCTGGATTTTTTGTTTTCAGGAAATTTTGGGGGAATGTAACTAAAAATATAATGATACAAAACAATATAATTGAAAATTGTGAGATTTTGCTAAAATTATTAGCAATAAATTTAATAAAAGCATCAATTACATATCCCATAAATATAAAGCTAGGAAATAGTATTAGAACTATATAACGATTTGTTATTGCCCAATCATATAAAGTCTGTAAATATAATATAATGAGTCCACAAATAAAACATAAGAACAAAAAATTGACTTTTATATCTTTTTTTAACGATTGTTTAGCTAAATAAATTCCTATAAGTGTAATAACAAAAAAAGGAAGATAGAATGCTTTAGCCATAGATGTAATTAATGCCCCCAATGCAACCCACCATAGTAGATTTTTAGTATTAATAAAAAAATAGTTAAATCCAAAACCTGTATCCCAATCTTCAAATTTCTTAAGTATTTCTCGTAATGATTTGTAATTATAAATTAAATATTTGATTCGGATTACTATTTTTTTGTAGGGCAGTATATCTAAAACTGAAATATTTAAATACAACGAAATTATAATCAAAAATGTTGTGATAATAAAAAATAATATTGTAATAGAAAATAAAATTTTTATTCTGTTTTTATTTATAATTATAGATAATAATATAGATATAAAAAAATACGTTAAACATTCTACCCTACACCATGCTCCTAAAAGAAACGATATAAGACTAAGAACCAAATGATAAAAATATTTTTTTTCTAGATATGAAATAAAAAAATACAATCCTGTTAAAGCAAAAAACCAATATACAGGGCCTCTTATCACGTAATAAGATAAAACTGCATAAGACGGAATGCATGCCCATATGATTAAAATTATAAAGGATATTTTTTCATTAAAGAATTTTTTACAAAGAAAATATAAAGGACAAAAACTAAGAATACTGAAAAAAAGGGAGGTTAGTTGACCTGATAACACCCAATTATGAATAATTTTATAAAAAAAGGCAACAAGTATAGGATATAAAGATAAATAAGAGTAACACGAACTTATAGAATCAAATTTACCGTAATAAATAGATTTAGCCTGTTGTATATAGCAATTAGCTCCATCTGGATTGATCACTGGGTTATTATAGAGTGAATAGATTCTTATAATTATTGCAAGTGCAATGGAGATTGAGAGATAGAGTATTGAAATTTTGTTTTTTTTGAAGAAACTTAGCATAAACTATCTGTTGATATGTTGAATAAAGTCCGCAAATAATACAAAGCAAAAAGTTAGTCAACAATAAGAAGTTCATAGTTTGAATTTATGAAAACTTTTACTTGTCAAACGAAAAAATTTATACTAAAAGAGCTTTTTGTCTTCGGAGAGGTGTCCGAGATGGCCGAAGGAGCACGATTGGAAATCGTGTGTACCGGAAATACCGGTACCGAGGGTTCGAATCCCTCCCTCTCCGTATAGATTTAAGGAGCCAGACGGCAGAGGCGCTGTGAACCCCGTCAGGCCCGAAAGGGAGCAGCGGTAGCAGGTCTGCCTCTGGGTGTCTGGTTCCTTATAAAAAGGGGACACATATATATGTGTCCCCTTTTTCTTTGGGTAAGTTTCTAGACAATGAATAGGTTCTTTGTTAATTTCCACTTAGCTTTGTAAGAAAGACAAAAATTTTCCCAGGAGAGTCAATATGTTAGATTTAAAATTCATTCAAAAAAATCCAGAAATTGTCCAGGAAGCAATTAGAAAGAGGAGGATGGATTTAGATATCAAAGACTTTCTCAATCTTGATAATAAAAGAAAGTCAATAATTCAGGAAGTAGAAAAACTTAGAAATCAACTAAATACAGAATCTAAGGAAGTTGGCAAACTAAAGTCAAAAGGCGAGGACGTATCTGATAAGGTTAAAGAGCTCTCTGTAATTTCAGATAGAATCAAAGAATTGGAAAAAGAAAAAAAGGAGATTGAAAAAGAACTATTTGACTTTAGGGCAAGGATTCCAAATATTCCTGCTCCAGATGTGCCAGAAGGAGACAGTGACCAGGACAATATAGAAATAAACAAATGGGGCACTAAACCTGAATTCAATTTTGATCCTAAACCACATTGGGAGGTGGGAACAGACCTCAAAGGATTGGATTTTGAAAGGGCTGCAAAGCTAGCTGGTTCCAGGTTTGCCCTGTATTTTGGGTGGGCAGCGAGGCTTGAAAGGGCCCTTATCAATTTCATGTTAGATGTACAGACCAGGGAAAATGGATATACAGAGGTATTACCCCCATTTCTGGTAAATGCTGATACAATGTTTGGAACCGGGCAACTTCCTAAATTTGAAGAAGACCTTTTTAAAATCACGGATTGGAATTATTATTTAATTCCAACAGCTGAAGTACCTGTTACAAACATATACCGAGACGAAGTATTGGACGAAGATGAACTCCCAATTGCATATACAGCCTATACTCCATGTTTCAGATCAGAGGCAGGATCATATGGTAAAGACACAAAAGGACTTATCAGGCAACATCAGTTTAACAAAGTAGAGTTGGTGAGATTTGTGCATCCAGACAAGTCCTATGAACAACTTGAATTACTACTTTCCCATGCAGAATCAATTTTACAAAAACTGGGACTTCATTACCGGGTGGTGATATTGTGTACAGGAGATCTTGGTTTTTCTGCCGCCAAGACATATGACATTGAAGTGTGGTTGCCTGGTCAAAACACATACAGGGAGATATCCTCTTGTTCTAATTTTGAAGATTTTCAGGCAAGACGTGCCAACATTAAATTTAAGCCCAAAAACTCTAAGAAAAAAGAGTATGTCCATACCTTAAATGGATCGGGCCTTGCTGTTGGCAGGACCCTTGTTGCAATACTTGAAAATTATCAACAAGAAGATGGGTCAATTATTATACCTGATGCACTGAGACCGTATATGGACGGAGTCCACAAAATTTCTCCAACGGAATAAAAATGGTAAAAATAAAAAATCTCCTTTTAGATAGAGATGGCACTATCATTGTTGATAAACATTATTTAAAGTCCCCCAATGAAGTAGAATTAATACCTCATGCTGGTTCGGCGCTTCAAAAATTTAGTAAAAAAGGGATAAATCTTTTTATTGTCACAAATCAATCTGGAATAGGTCGTGGATATTATAATGTAGAAGATTTTTTTAAAGTACAAAAGAGGCTTTATGATATTTTAAATAGCTATAATGTTGAGATAAAGGATACAGAATTTTGTCCCCATCTACCTGAAGATAAATGCAAATGTAGAAAACCTGCAACAGGAATGTGGAAAAAATTAAAGAAAAAATATCACTTATCAGAACAGGAAACTGGAATTGTAGGAGATAAGATATGTGATATAAATTTTGGACAAAGGGCGGGACTATCTCTTAAAAGCTTAGTACTTACTGGCTATGGTATCAGTGAAATAAAAAAATATTCAGACATTAAAGCAGATATTATTGCCGATGATTTATTACACTTATATATTTTATTGGAACAAGAAGGTTTAATTTAGTATGAAAAACAAATCTGATAGTTACAAATCAGGATGGTATTATTTTAAAAGGACTCTCTTCTATTTTAAACCATATATTCCACGAATAATTTTATCAATTATTGCCATGATTATTGTGGCTGGTTGTACAGCATATGCTGCATATCTTGTACAACCAGCTCTAGACAAGATATTCATACAAAAGAACAAAGAAGCATTAAAAACTATTCCAGTCCTGGTTATTCTGATTTTTGCCATTAAAGGAATTTTCAGGCTAATCCAGAGTTATCAACTACAATTTTGTGCGATGAAAGTTCTGGAAACACTGCGTAATGAGCTATATCAGAAAGTAGTAAGGCTCCCAATAACTTTTTTTGAAGAAAATCGAGTTGGAATGCTCATGTCACGAATTATAAATGATGTTAATTTGTTGAGAAACAGTGTTCCTGAAATAGTAAATTTAGTAAAGGAGCTATTTACTGTCATTGGTCTTACCTTTGTGGCCTTTTACAGGGACCCATACCTTGCCACATGGGCCATTGTTGTACTGCCACTTGCACTATATCCAATTGTGTATTTTGGCAGAAAGTTAAGAAAACTGGGAAGGAAGAATCAGGAAAAAATTGCTGATATATCAAATATACTTCAGGAGATATTTAGTGGCATAAAAGTGGTCAAGGCCTTTGCAATGGAAAAAAAAGAAACCGAGACCTTTAAGGGTCAAAACCGGAAATTAATAAAAATTGCCCTAAAGAGCATCTTCTATAATTCTCTATCTTCTCCTGTAATGGAGTTTATTGGATCACTTGGAATTGGACTTGTTATTTGGTATGGAGGCACTCAGGTTATAGCAGGACACTCCACGCCAGGAACATTCTTTTCTTTTCTAACTGCTGTGATGATGCTGTATGATCCTGTAAAAAGATTAAACAAATCAAATATGGTACTACAAAGGGCAATTGCAGGCGCAGAAAGGGTGTTTGAAGTTTTAGATTCAGAAGATATCTCAATTGAAGATGAGGGAAACACCCAATTAAAACCCCCTTTTAAAAATCTAAAGTTTATACATGTCTGGTTTAAATATCAAAACACTCCTGACTGGGCACTTGAAGATATAAACCTGGAAATTAGGCCAGGGGAAAAACTGGCTATTGTAGGACCATCAGGGGCAGGTAAGACAACTATAATAAACCTAATTCCAAGGTTCTATGACCCTCTAAAGGGACAGATAATCTTAAACGGACACGACATTAAAGAATATACCCTGAGCTCCCTTAGAAGATTTATTGGAATTGTATCCCAGGAAACTATACTCTTTAATGCATCTATTAGGGACAACATAACATATGGAATATCAGACGTTGATGATGAACAAATTATCCGAGTTGCCAAAATTGCCTATGCCCATGATTTTATATCCGCCCTACCAGATGGTTATGATACAATAGTTGGGGAAAGGGGCGTTAGATTATCTGGTGGTGAAAAACAGAGAATAACAATAGCAAGGGCGCTTTTAAAGGACCCTCCACTCTTAATTTTAGATGAAGCCACAAGTGCACTGGACACAGAGTCTGAGAGGATCGTACAAAACGCACTGGACAATCTTATGCAAAACAGGACATCAATTATCATTGCCCACAGACTTTCCACCATATTAAGCGCAGATAGAATCGCTGTAATGGAAAAGGGGAAAATAATAGATATTGGACCTCACAGGGAAATCCTGAAAAGGTGTGAGCTCTATCAAAAATTGTATGAAATGCAGTTTAAAGATGAATAAAATATGATGAGACGTTTTGTAAAATATATCCTTTTGGCCTTTATTTTCTCATATACAAATTTATTTGCCTCCCCTCCTGTTTTATTTTTTGAAAAAAAAATACACAAACCCAATAAACAGTACACCTTGTACAGGGTAAAAAAAGGAGAACACATCTATTCAATCCTGAGAAAAAAAAAGATTCCTTTAAGTAAATTTGGTGAATATATAGAAAAAATAAAAAAATTAAATCCAAATATAAAAAATATAAATCACCTATACGCAGGTCAGATAATAAAATTGCCAAAAACTCATTATTTTCAATATAACCATAATATAAATGAAATTAAGATACACCCATCATTGAGGCTTTTATCTATAGATGAATTAAGAAAAAAATATCCCTTTTATGAGAAAAAATACATTGTCAAGAAAGGAGACTCTTTAACTAAACTACTCAAAATAATTGGTGGAATCCCTAAAAACTTAATATACAATGAATATTTATTTATTTTTGAGAAACTAAATCCACACATAAAAAACATCAATAAATTGCCAGTAGGTGCAAATGTGACTATACCTACTATATTCAGAAAAATAAAAAAAAATATAAAAAATAAAAACACTATAGTTTATAATAATGTTACACTATCTATATTGGAAAAGTTGGGATTTAAGATATACAAAAAAGATATAGTTGTACTTCCAATTAAAAAGGGATGGATGCAAATTGATACATCCAGATCTCCCCTGCTTGAATATGGAGATAGAAAAAAGATCATCTTATTAAACGACCCTAAGCTCTACTCACAATATAGGGATATTGAAGATCCTGATATATCAATTTGCTTTACCACGGGTTTATCGGTCTATGATGAACTGGTACAATTAAGTAAGTATATAGATAGAATCAAGGTCTGGCCAAAGGGTGAAAATATCATTATAACAGAAAAATTATTTGTAGCAGAATTAAATGGAGATATACAAATAATTAAACACTTTAACTTGCTGAAAAATAATGACATCTCTTATTACATATTTTTCTTAAATAAGAAAAAATGTGGATTTGTCCAGAAAATAGCTTATTCTTTTTTGTCAAAACACAATGTCTTTGTATATTTTTGGTCTAACAGAAAAAAAGATTTTGTATTATATGTAAAAAATGATACTAAAGATATCTATATTCCAAAAATTAAAACAAAAGATAATATCAATTTATTTAAATTAAAAAGTTCACAAGAAAATATCAAAGTAAACATAACAAATGGTATATCCCTTTTCCTGCCTTTGATTAAAGTAAAAGATAGAGAAAATGGATTTATCTATCTCATTGAGGATAATTCACCTGAGTTGGCAGCTATTTTAAGGGCCAGGGGCTACAGATGTTATGTCTATTAAACCCAATAAAAAAGGGAAACTGCAATGAAAAAAATATACATATGTGCAATTATGGTTATTTTTCTATTGTCTGGCCATAGCGCATTTAGCTCAAAAAATACAGTTTCTGCTCTTTATATTCGCATATCAGGGACCATAAATCCTGCTCAGGTTGATCTCCTGGAAAATGGGTATAGAAAAGCTATTTCTGACAATTTTGACCTAATAATAATTGGACTGGATACCCCTGGAGGTCTAGCAAAGTCCATGAGGGAGATGGTTAAGATAATACTTAATTCCCATATTCCAGTAGTAGTCTGGGTTGGACCAAAAGGAGCCAGGGCAGCATCAGCAGGGGTCTTTTTAGTTGCAGCCTCAGATATTGCTTCAATGGCACCTAATACCAGCATTGGGTCTGCTTCTCCAGTTTCAATGGGAGGAAAAGACGTACCAAAGACATTAGAGAAAAAAATAAAAAACGACTTTATGAGCCTAATTAGGTCCATGGCCAGGGAAAAGAACAGAAACTTTTTATGGTATGAGAGGGCCATAGAGAATGCAGAATCCCTAAATGCACAAGAAGCTGTAATAAATAGAGTAATAGATTTAATTGCTCTGTCCCCCAATGATCTCATGGAACAGCTTGGGAAAAGAGGGATTACAAAGAATGGACAACTCATTAAATTCCCAAAAAATGGATACAAGTTAGTTAAGTTCAATCCGTCATTTAGGTATAAATTTCTCTCATGGCTCTTAGACCCACAAATAGCCTATTTACTCCTACTTGGTGGTATTGCAGGACTGTTTTTTGAGCTATCTCATCCAGGGGCAATATTTCCAGGTGTTTTTGGTGGTATATGTCTTTTGCTTGCACTCTACGCCCTATCTGTCCTGCCAACTAATGTGGCTGGACTACTTTTAATATTGTTTGGCCTTGTACTCTTTATACTTGAGGTCAAGGTTATAAGTTATGGATTGCTGACCATTGGAGGGCTTGTGTGCATGTTTTTAGGCTCTACTATTCTATTTAGATTTGAATTTGGGGGTAGTGGTCTATCATATACCACAATATTGCCATCGCTTCTGGGTATTGGTATTTTCGTAATACTGGTTCTCTATCTGGTGACCAAAGTTCAAATTAAACCCAGTGAGCTAGGGATAGATGGTATGATTGGTAAGATTGGAGAGGTAATTGAATGGGAAGGAAACAAAGGTAAAATTAAGGTCAGGGGCGAAATCTGGAAGGCAGAGACAACCAGGGGAAACAATAATCTGTCCAAAGGGATGAAGGTCAGGGTAGTTGGTACCCTTGGTTTGACATTAATTGTTGAACCAATTTAAACTAAAAAAAACAGGAGGATCACCTATGTTTTCATTACTACCAATTTTAATAATAGTTTTTTTATTTCTGGCATCATCCATCAAGGTTATCAATGAGTATGAAAGGGCCGTGGTATTCAGACTTGGAAGGATTTTAAGGGCAAAGGGTCCAGGGCTCATTATTCTAATACCATTTGTGGACAAAATGATAAAAGTATCGCTTAGAATAATTACCCTGGATGTGCCTTCCCAGGACGTAATTACAAAAGATAACGTAAGCGTAAAGATAAATGCTGTAGTGTATTTTAGAGTTGTTGAACCTGTAAATGCAGTGTTAGAAGTTGAAGACTATATGTTTGCCACAACCCAACTTGCCCAGACCACTTTAAGATCAATCTGTGGCTCAGTGGAATTGGACGAAATACTAACACACAGGGACAAAATAAATACACAAATTCAAAGCATCTTAGATGAACACACTGATCCATGGGGTATAAAAGTGACCAATGTGGAACTAAAGCACATAGACCTACCACAGGATATGCAAAGGGCAATGGCAAGACAGGCAGAGGCAGAAAGAGAACGTAGGTCCAAGGTAATCGCTGCAGAAGGTGAATTCCAGGCAGCTGAAAAACTTGCACAAGCAGCTGAGATAATTGCCAAAAGACCAATGGCTCTGCAACTTAGATATCTACAGACCTTAAGGGAAATGTCATATGAGAGTAATGCAAGTACCATACTACCTATTCCACTGGATTTATTTAAAAATTTAATACCCCAAAATAAAATCCAGCAAGGAGATGAGGAATAATAGTTATTGACTAGACTACAAGGGAACATATACTCTGTACTTCAACGAATGAACCCAAAAAACAAGGAGATAGAAAATGGCTGAGAAAAGGTATTGTCCTTATTGTCATCAAGAGATGGAGTATTGGCTAGCACCACCTGAAACTGGATGGGGCTACATTTATGTCTGTTTTAACAACCAATGTGTATTTTATAGAAATTCTTCTGATGCCATTCAAAATAAGGGTGAAGACCAAAGACACTTTGCAGCCAGATATGGGGAAGATCCTGCCAATAACTTTCATCCAATTAATGTACTTGCCTACAATCCATTTGTTAAATTAGAAGAAGAGAAATAGAAAAAACCCGCCTTGAGCGGGTTTTTATTTTTACTATGGATAACAAATTATACACAATTAAAGAACTCTCCTCTATTTTAAATGTACCAGAAAGCACCCTTAGATATTACAGGGATAGATTTGAAGAATTCATTCCAGTAGTTGGAAAGGGAAGAAAAAGGAGATATAAAGAGGAAGCCATTGAGATTTTTAGACAAATAATAAAAGGATACGAAGATGACCTAACAACAAAACAGATTAGAAATAGACTCATAGAAAAATTGTCAACCAGTGAGTCAGAATCAAAACTCAGTAAAGATCATCTGGAAGAGCTACTTAAAAAGCAGACTCAGATAATAGAGCTTTTAACTGAAGATATTCTGCTAAAAAAGGAGATTCAAGGTGAAATGGAGACCTTAAAATCTAAAATAAAAAAGATTGAAAAGGTATTGGTTAAGCTCATCGAGGACTATAAGGGCTTTAAAAATGAACTGAATAAATATATTGATTTTTCAAACAACAAAAAGGAGATTTTGTGATGGAACTGGAAAAAAATTTAAAAGAGATAGTTGAAGCAATTGAACCAATTGATGGTGACATTTTAGAAAAGGCCAGAGAACACACAGCACAATTGGTAATGCCCCCTAGGGCACTGGGCAGGCTGCACGATATTTCAGAGAGGATATGTGCAATTCAAAGGACATTAAATCCTGATGTTTCAAGAAAAAAAGTAATAGTTTTTGCAGGAGATCACGGAATTGTAGAACAAGGGGTTTCTGCATTCCCTCAGGTGGTCTCTCTGGAGATGGTGCGTTGTTTTGTCAAAGGAGGGGCTGGAATTAGCGCAATCACCAGGTTTGTAGGTGCAGAGGTAATGGTTGTGGATATGGGAATAATCCCTGATTTTGTACCTGAAACTCCAGACGAAAAGGCAATATTTAAGGAACTTAAGGTTGGCAAAGGGACAAATAATTTTGCAAAAGGTCCTGCAATGACCAGGGATCAGGCTATCCAATCCATATTAAATGGATTTAATGTTGCAAAAGAAGCGATTTCAGATGGTGTAAAAATAATTGGAACAGGAGACATGGGAATTGGTAATACCACACCTTCTTCTGCCATTGGATGTGTATATACAGGGGAAAGTGCAGAAGTTATGGTTGGTCCAGGCACAGGAATTGACCATGAGGGAATAAAGAAAAAAGTAGATGCCGTTAAAAAAGGGATAGATATAAATAAACCAGATCCCGCAGATCCAATTGATGTCCTATCAAAGGTTGGCGGATTTGAGATCGGCGGTATTGCTGGGTGTATTTTGGCATGCGCTTATCACAAAGTTCCAGTTATGGTAGATGGCTTTATTTCAACAGCTGGTGCTATAATTGCCAAGGCCCTATCTTCAAAATGCGTAGATTATATGTTTGCAGGACACATGTCAGAGGAACCAGGACACAGGATCATGCTAGACTACTTAGGCCTTAGTCCAATTTTAAATTTGGGTATGAGGCTTGGAGAAGGAACAGGCGGGGCACTTTCTATGAATATTGTTGATGCAGCCTGTCATGTATTCAATGAAGTTATGACCTTTGAACAGGCGGGTGTGTCTGAAAAAGAAAAATAGTGAGCTATGAACAAAGAAGATATAAAAAAGTATCTATCACTTTATTTGATTATAAGTAGATCAGCGTGTGGTAAAAGAGATATTTTTTATGTATTAGATAGAGCTATCAAAGGTGGAGTAAGTCTAGTCCAACTTAGAGAAAAGAATATCACTTCAAGGGAATATGTAGACCTGGCAAGAAAGATAAAGGCCTTTTTAGATAAACATGGTATCCCATTAATTATAAATGACAGGGTGGATGTGGCTCTGGCATCAGATGCTCATGGTGTACATGTGGGTCAGGAGGACATCCACCCTTTAGATATAAGAAAAATTGCAGGGAAAAAGCTAATTATTGGCCTTAGTGTAAATACCATTGCCCACGCCCAGGAGGCCAATGAACTGGATGTAGATTATGTTGGTATTGGTCCTGTATTTAGAACACTAACAAAAAAAGACCCAAAACCCACTCTTTATATCCATGGTCTAAAAAATATCTTAAAATCTTTAAAAAAACCATGTGTGGGCATTGGAGGAATAAATCCTGAAAATTGTTATGATGTGGTATTAGCAGGGACTCATGGGGTAGCTGTTGTTTCTGCTATTTGTAGTGCCAATGATCCTTATAATATTGCAAAAAGGATGTATCAAATGATAATTGCAGCTAAGAAAGATACTCAGAGACAAGATTAATACACAATTCTATAAAGTTATCCTTTACTACAGCAAAGGGTCCTTGATTTTTAAATACTGTGTTATTTTTTGCTTGAAATTTTAGTTTATATCTTTCTATCCTCTGTTTTATTATAAAATCTTGTTCCCTATTTCTATTTTCTAGCCTCTTGATTATAGTATTTAAATCAGCAGTTATAAGAATAGTATGTACATTGGCAAAATTTTTTTCAAAAAATGGAACAACTGTCCTGGATACAGACAAAAAATTACAACAATCTTCTTTTATAAGATATTTGGGAATCCCATATAAATTTTCGTAATTCTCCCACCATACCAGAAAAAAACCTTTATTTTTTAAGGTGTTAAATCCTTTTTTACACACATAAAAATTCTCCTCATACTCATCAGGCGGCCTAGTTATATACCTTGTTACAAAATTAACCCTGGCAAAGTCTTTAAAATAAACCTTTGCCTCTTTAATCAAACTATCCTTTCCTGCACCACTTGGACCGCAGATTAATATTATTTTAGTCATATATATTTAATAAAAAGATACTATTATTTGGATGGGAAAACTCATATAAAAGAAAAGAACAGATGTAAACCAAAAATCAACTACATAAAAGTCTTTAAATATAAAAATCAAAAATATAAATAAAAAGAAGACAGTATCCTCTACACTCAAATTTCCAATTTATCTATATGTTACCTAAAAAAATTTTAAACGTTTTTTTATGGCTTTAAAAAGTATTGACAAGCCATAGGTAATATGACTACAACTTTGTGAAAATTTTCTCTAATAAAAAATTCATTTAAAATCAAATGTAGGTCTTTATCAAACAAATTAAGGAGGAGCGAAAATGAACATACTCATTTTTGGACCAAATGGCAGTGGTAAGGGGACTCAGGGATCTCTACTTAAAAAAAAGTTTAACTTAGCCCATATAGAGTCTGGTGCGATTTTTAGGGATCACATAAAAAATGGTACTGACCTTGGCAAAAAGGCCAAAGAGTATATTGACAAAGGAGAGCTTGTGCCAGATGAGATAACAATTCCAATGGTGCTTGAGACCTTAAAAGAAAAAGGAAAGGATGGATGGCTCTTGGATGGTTTTCCAAGGAACATTACCCAGGCCAAGAAGCTATGGGAAGCACTTCAGGAAGCTGGGATGAAATTAGATTATGTGGTTGAAATCAAGTTGGATAGGGAGATTGCAAAAAACAGGATCATGGGAAGAAGACTCTGTGAAAACGATCCAAACCATCCAAACAATATCTATATCGATGCCATTAAGCCAAATGGAGACAGGTGCAGGGTTTGTGGCGGTGCATTAAAAACAAGGTCAGATGATCAGGATGAAGATGCAATCAACAAAAGACATGACATCTATTATGACACTGAAACAGGAACACTTGCTGCTGCATATTTTTTTAAGAAACTTGCAGAAGAGGGTAAGACCAAATATGTTGAAGTAGATGGCTCAAGGGATATTGAGACCATCAAACAGGAGCTTCTCTCCAAGATAGAGGGATAAATAAAAGGGGCCAAATTTGGCCCCTTTTATTTAATCTTCATTTAGCTCGGGGATATTTTTAAAATAATCCAAAGATTCAGGATTTCTTAAGGCATCCTTGTTTTTCACTTCTTCGTTGTGAATTACCTTTCTCACTGCAATTTCCACCTTCTTCATATTTAAAGTATATGGAATGTCTGGTACCTCTATGATCTTATCTGGAACATGACGGGGAGAGGCATTGTTCCTTATTGCCCTTTTGAGTCTGTTCTTTAGATCATCGTCTAGTTTGTATCCTGGATTCATCTTTACAAAGAGTATTACCCTTACATCATTTTTCCAGTTCTGGCCAACTACCAGGCTGTCTTCTATTTCTTCAAATTGTTCTACCTGGCGATAAATCTCAGCTGTGCCAATTCTCACCCCTCCAGGATTTAGGGTTGCATCAGACCTGCCATAAATAATTACTCCTCCCCTGTCATTGATTTCAATAAAATCGCCATGACGCCACACACCAGGATAGACATCAAAGTAGGCACTGTGGTATTTCTTTCCATCTGGATCGTTCCAGAAATAAAGGGGCATTGAAGGAAATGGCGCAGTGCATACAAGCTCACCCTTTTTATTATACACTGGCTTTCCGTTTTCATCATATGCATATACCTTCATTCCAAGGCCCCTACACTGGAGCTCTCCAGAATACACTGGAAGTATTGGATTACCCAGGGCAAAACAACCATTTAGATCCGTGCCCCCTGAAATAGAAGATAACTGGAGGTCTTCTTTTATGGCATCATACACATATTCAAATCCCTCTTCTGGAAGGGGAGATCCTGTGGACAAAACTGCCCTCAGACTTGAGAGATCAAATTCATCTTTTGGACGCACCTTTGCATTTTGCAGGGCTGATATGTAACCTGCACTTGTGCCAAAAACAGAGAGTTTAACATCCTCTGCCATCTCCCACAATACCTTTGGTGATGGATAAAAAGGATTGCCATCGTATAAAACAACTGTTGCCCCTACTGCCAGGGAACTAACTAGCCAATTCCACATCATCCAACCACATGTGGTAAAATAAAAAATCTTATCATCACGTGACAGGTCAGTGTGCAAAATAAGTTCTTTTAAATGATTTATTAAAACTCCACCAGCACTCTGGACCATACATTTTGGCAGACCAGTGGTTCCAGAAGAGTACATAATATAATGGGGGTGTGAAAAAGAAAGTTGAACAAAATCCAGGGATGGATCTGTTTCACTTGATTTAAATTCATCTAAAAACACTCCATTCTTAATACCAGAAATATCTGGATTTTCCTCTAAAAATGGAACCACCACCACTTTTTCCACAGAATCTATTTGTTTTAATACCTCTATTACCCTGGATATGGAGTCTATCTTTTTACCCTTATAGCTATACCCATCAGCAGTAAAGAGTACCCTTGGTTTTATCTGACCAAACCTATCTAAAACCCCCTTGATTCCAAAATCTGGAGAACAGGAAGACCATGTAGCGCCTAGAGATGCAGCAGCAAGCATGGCAATTATGGTCTCAGGGATATTTGGCATGTAACCAACTACCCTATCCCCTGGCTGAATACCCAGCTGCTTTAATGCCTTGGCCACCCTTGCAACTTCCCTGTTAAGTTCCTTATAAGTAAGGGTCCTTTTTTCTCTATCCTCTCCAAAGGCTATTATTGCTAAATGGTCATCATTGTATCTAAGTAAATTTTCAGCAAAATTCATCTTGGCACCAGAAAACCATTTGGCCCCTGGCATCTTGTGAGGATCGTCAACCACCTCATCAAAATCCCTGGAATAAATAATCTTTACAAAATCCCACACAGCAGCCCAAAAATTAGAAATATCTGTAACAGACCACTCCCACAATTCACTGTAAGTAGAAAATGACTTATTAAATCTTTCGTTTACATAAGTTAGAAATTTAAACATATTGGAATTTTTTACCCTATCTTCAGATGGCTTCCAAAGTAATTTGCCCATCTCATCCCCCTTTTGCTCCAATTGGTTAAAAAACTCTACAACTAACCCTCATATACAACTGCCAGAATAGTAGCAGATCCCTTTTTTGCGGCAAGCATGTGGGGATAGTTGGATAGATAGTAAAGGGAATCGCCTGGTTTTAGCTCAAATCTGTCCTCACCTATTTTTACAATCACTTCACCATCTAAGACAAATATAAATTCTTCTCCCTCATGGATAGATGTCTCTTCATCTGGATTTTCTTTAAGCTGTACAATCAAGGGCTCCATGTGTTTACCCTTAACATCAGGGGCCAAGGACACATAGGAATAAAGTTCCCTTTGACCTTTAGGGGTAGTGGACCTTACTATCTTTTTTCTACCCTTTGCTGGTGTTAAACAGTAAGGCTTATCACCACCTTCACCTAAAAGGTCCCCAAGCCCCCTATCAAGTACCTTGGACAATTTTATAATCATCCCAAGTTGGGGCTGAATCTCCCCTTGTTCAACTTTCTGAAGAAGCTCCTTATCAAAACCTGTTCGCTTTGATAATTCATCCAAACTAAGCCCCTTTTCTTCCCTGGTCTCTTTTATTATCTTTCCGATTTCCGCCACATCCCTTTTGTCCTGTTCCTCTATTTCTCCAGTCAAGGACTCAAAATAATCTACATTAATATATGGTTTTTCCTGTGCCATAGACTCTCCTTAAACTTTTTTTCAAATTGATTAAAATCCCTATATAATACAACTCAATCTTTAAAATAAAAATTTTTAGGGATTCAATATTGATTCTGGAACCTTTGGATCTTTTGCCCATCCATTTGGAATCTTTTGTCCTTCATTTTCTCCAAATTTTTTCTTTAATTGATCAAGTCCTGGTCGTGCAAACTCTGGATATCCTTCCTCTTTTTTTCTACCATTTACAACTGCCTCAGAGCGGAGCCTCCTTCCAACTGTTTTTTCCATCATTTTGCCCAGCCAGAGAACTTTCTGAACATCATAACCATGTTCAATCCCCATTTCATCTAACATAACAATTAAGTCTTCAATACAAATTAGCCCCACATATCTGGGATCTTCATAATAATAATCCCCAGTTCCAGGAACTGGTCTGTCATCTAAAAAATTTGCAGGCTGACCCCCAAGGCCACCTAATGTAGCCTCAAAATGGGTAATCCCCGCCTGCAGGGCAGCCAGTACTGCAGCTGAGCCTATTCGCCTTGTCTCGTGAAAATGTGCAATATGGACATCTGGATTGGGAATTTCATCGAGTATCATGGAAAAATACCTATAGACCTCAGGGGGTGAAGCACTTCCATCATGATCCGCATGTTCCACATCATGGGCTCCAATCTCAAACCACCTTTTGGTAAATTCCACCGCTTCCTTTAATTCTGTAGGTCCGCTAATTGGACTGCCCCAAATTGTGCTAACAGTCCCGCACATCTGAATACCCACATCTGAACATTTCTTTATACAACGCTCAGCTTCTTTCCAATATTCTGGCAGAGTTGTTCCAGAATTTGCAAAGTGGTGTTGTTCATCTGTGGACACCATCATAAGCACCCTATCAGGCCCTATTCCCTTCTCCTTTAACTCAATTGCCCTGTCAACTGACTTTTCCCTGATAGTTACGCATGTAAAGGTAATATCATCTGGATTTATTCCCCTCTTCGCACATCTTTTCTTAAACCTATCACCTCTAAAATAGGCAAGAACATCCTCTGCATCCCTAAATTGAGGCATTATATAGGGATTTCCAAGATTGGTAAGCTCAATATCCCTGCATCCGGCAAAAATAAGTTGCTCTGCATAATAGATTTTTGCCTCTGTTGATATAAATTTTTCCTCGTGTTGAAATCCGTCCCTTATGGTTATATCACCTATCACCACTTTCTTGGGCATCCTTGGAAATATCTTCCAAAGATCGTATTCACTCATAAAATCCTCCCTTAAAATCTGAAGTTACCAAATGAAGGCTCTGAAATTGGCTTAATTAAACTCACTTCAAATGCCATGGACAGCCACTTTCTTATTTCAGAAAACTTAAGGACACGATCATTAAGGAGTCTGGCTCCACAATAAAATGGATGGGCCTCTGTGTCGTATTTGTCCATCATTTTCTTATAAAAGGCATCCTCCTCTTCCTTGCTCATGGGTTTACCCTTTGCAGCCCTTTTCCTCTTTTCAATGGAAAGCAAGACCCCTGCTGCGCTCTTCCCACTCATAACAGAGGTCCTGGCCCTCATTGTGGCAAACAAAAAGTGTGGTCTATATGCCCTTCCACACATACCGTAATTGGCAGCACCGTGGTCAGGTCCAATTACCAGTTGGATCCTGGGAACCTGTGCACAGGATACAGCCCTCACCATATCAGCACCATATTTACCAATTCCCATGTGTTCAGACTCAGAGCCAACCATGTATCCAGGAGAATTCTGAATAAATAAAAGCGGGATTTTTTCATAAGAACACCTAACAATCCATTCTGTTGCCTTTTTTGCAGCCTCAACAAATATGATACCCACACCATTTGAGGCAATAACCCCCACAGGTATTCCATCTATTTTTATCTTTCCAGTTACAATATTTTCACCTCTACCAGGTGCAAATCTCCGTTTATATTCAACAAATTCACTGTCATCGGAAATGGCCCTTATAAATGCCCTTACATCTATTCCCCTGCTAACCTGTGCAGGTAAGATTTCGTATATTTCATCAGCAGGAACCCTGGGAGGCCTTTTATCAAATCTGTGACAATGGATATTCTGGGGAGGCTCCATTGATAAGATTTCCCTTACCTTTAAAATACCTTCTTCCTGGGTCTTACAAAAATAATCAGCACCCCCTGAAATCCTTGTGTGAACGTCTGCGCCACCTAAAGCCTCTGCAGTTATTTCCTCTCCTGTGGCCATCTTGACCAGGGGAGGACCACCTAAAAAAGAATAGGCCAGTTTCTCCACCATAACCGCCTGACAGGCCATAAAAACTATATATGCACCACCAGCGGTATTACCGCCTGTGCTCATGGTGATTTGCTTAAGACCCATGGCAGACATCCTGGCCATGTTATAAAACATTGCACCAAAGTGGTCTTCTCCAGGAAATACATCTGCCTGCATGGGGAGATAAGCCCCACCTGAATCTGCTATATATACACAATTTAGACCACACTTTTCTGCTATTGCTTGGGCACGAAGGTGTTTTTTTAGGGTAATTGGAAAGTAAGTTCCAGCCTTTACCCTTGAATCATTGGCTATTATCATTGTCCAATTACCGTGTATCTTGCCAATTCCAGTAACAATCCCTGCGCAGGGCACATCTTCAACATCTGGGTAGTTCATTCCAAAACCAGCAATTCTACTGAGCTCATAAAATTCAGTACCAGGATCTATTAACAGATTAATTAATTCCCTAATAGGCCTTTTACCCTGTTTCTTTAACTTTAAAACCGCCTTTTCACCCCCAGGCCACATGGCTTTTTTTACCAGCTCATCTAGCTTTTCTTCTTCCTTTTGCCAGAAAAGCCTATTATTTGTCCTATCATCCATTTTAACTTACCCCTATTATTTACCTTTGTAGTTGGGTTTTCTTTTTTCCTTAAAGGCCTTTAATCCCTCCAACCTATCTTCTGTTGGAATGGTTATCCAATAGGCATTTGACTCAATTGCAAGTCCAGAATTAATATCTACTTCAATTCCTCTGTTTATTGCATATTTTGCCTGTTCAATTGCAATTGGCCCTGTTTCACATATCTCCATGGCAATTTTTTCACATTCTGAAAGTAGCTCATCCAGAGCACATACCTTGTTAACCAGACCCATATCAAAGGCTTCTTTTGCACTTATTCTCTTGCCTGTAAAAATAAGCTCCTTGGCCTTTGCCCTGCCAATTATCCTTGGAAGTCTCTGGGTTCCACCAGCCCCTGGGATTATGGCAAGCCTTGTCTCTGTTAGACCCATTGTGGCATTTTCTGATGCCATACGAATATCACATGCAAGGGCAAATTCAGTTCCTCCTCCCAGTGCCACACCATTTACAGCAGCAATAACTGGCTTGGGCAGGTTTTCAATATCTGTAAATAAATTTCTTATGGTGTAAATAAATTCCTTTACCTTCTCTTCTGGCATAGTTGCCCTTTCCTTTAAATCAGCACCAGCACAAAAGGCCCTATCGCCAGCTCCAGTTATTATAACAACGCGAATGTCCCTTCTGAATCTGAGATCATCTATTTCTTTCTTTAATGCAAGTAAAAGTTCAAAGTTGAAGGCATTCATCACCTGGGGGCGATTTAATGTTAAAATGCAGATTTGATCCTTTTCCTCTTTTAAAAGAATTTCATCTCCCATTATTTATACCTCTTAATTTTAGATTCTTAACAGCAAAAAGGCCTAGTTAAGGCCTTTTTGCTTACAGCTACTAATTACTTTAATCGCTTAAGCTGTTTCTACCTTTGCATCTTCTTCTCTACCAAGCAACCTTGTTGCCTCTTCCCTTAATTTATATTTTTGAATCTTACCACTTGCTGTTGTGGGATATTCGTCCACAAAAAACCAGTACCTGGGTATTTTATGGAAAGCTATCTTGTCTTTACAGAACTCCTTCATCTCCTCTTCTGTGGCCATTTCACCTTCTTTTAACTGGACAAATGCTGCAACTTCTTCACCATATTTCTTGCTTGGAACTCCAACCACCTGTACGTCCTTGATCTTGGGATGTGTGTATAAGAATTCTTCGATTTCCCTTGGATAAATATTCTCACCACCCCTTATTATCATATCCTTTATTCTACCAGTTATCTTACAATACCCATTCTCATCCATAATAGCCAGATCACCAGTATGTAACCAACCATCTTTATCTATGGCATTCTTTGTAGCTTCTTCATTTTTATAATACCCCTTCATTACATGATACCCTCTAGTACACAGCTCTCCCTGAACCCCTGGTGGAACTTCTTCACCTGTATCAATATCCACAATCTTTACTTCAACATTTGGAAGTGCCCTTCCAACAGTGGAAACCCTGATTTCAATTGGATCTTCAGTCCTTGTTTGAGTTATAACAGGTGATGCCTCTGTCTGGCCATATGCAATTGTCATCTCTTTTGCACCCATTACATTTACTACCTTCTTCATAACCTCTATTGGACATGGAGAACCTGCCATTATTCCTGTCCTTAAATGTGATGTATCGTATTTCTTCTTCTCCATCTCCTCTAATTCTGCAATAAACATAGTGGGCACGCCATGGAGTGCAGTACACTTTAATTGCTCAACTGACCGTAATACTGCATCTGGCTTAAATTGAACAACCGGACACATGGTAGCACCTGACACTAAACATGTTAACGTCCCAAGCACACAACCAAAACAGTGGAAAAATGGTACAGGAATACAGAGTTTATCTTTGGGACTCAACTTCATACACTCTGCAATTGACTTTGCATTACCAATTATATTTGTATGGGTAAGCATAACCCCTTTTGGAAACCCAGTGGTACCAGAGGTATATTGCATATTGATTACTTCATCTGGATGTAAGGTTTTTTGCACCCTATCTAGTTCCTCATCAGATACTTTTTCTCCCAACTCCATTAAATCCTTCCAATTAAACATCCCAGGAGGAGTCTCATCTCCAATAAAAACTATATTTTTCAAAAATGGAAGGTTATCATTTTTGAGCTTTCCAGGTTCACTATCCTTTAGCTCAGGACATACCTCATTTATTACCTTTATGTATTCATCAGGCTCTCTAACTCCTCCTATTAAAAAAAGCGTTGTTGCATCTGATTGTTTTAAAAGATACTCAAGCTCAAATGACCTATAATTGGTGTTTACTGTAACTAAAACAGCCCCCATCTTTGGAGAACCAAATTGTAAATAGAGCCATTCAGGTACATTATTTGCCCAGATTGCAATATGGTCCCCTTTTTGGACTCCCATGGCCATAAGGCCCTTAGCCACTTTTCTGCAAATCTCGTTAAACTCTTTATAAGTATGGCTAATTCTCTTGGGCTCCAAATACTCCACTGCCATTTGATCTGGCATCTGCTCAGCCACTAAATCTACCAGGTCTCCTAAAGTAATCCTGCCAACTTCAAATTCTGGTAATTTCATATTTCTCTCCCCCCCTTTTTTAACATCCAATATGTCTTGATATTACAATCCTCTGAACTTCAGAGGTTCCCTCGCCTATATCCAATATCTTTTGATCCCTGTAAAACCTCTCAACATCATATTCCTTCATAAGCCCATATCCACCGTGAATTTGAACTGCTCGATCAACTACCCTTCCCATGAGTTCAGAACAATACAACTTTGCCATTGCAGCATACTTAGCAAAGGGACGATTATTGTCCCTGAGCCAACATGCCTTATAGAGCAAATTTCTTGCGCACTCTATTTCTGTTGCACAATCTGCCAATTTAAAGGCCACAGCCTGAAATTTTGATATGGGTTGGCCAAATTGCACCCTTTGTTTTGCATATTTAAGTGCCTTCTCATAGGCACCTTCTGCTCCACCAAGACCCATGGCCCCAATGGAAAGCCTACCCCCATCTAAGGTCATAAGCATTTGTTTAAAACCATCACCTCTTTTTCCAAGTATATTTTCTTCAGGCACCCTCACATTGTCAAAATAGAGTTCCGCAGTATTGGATGATCTCCACATCATCTTACCATGGATGGTCTTTGCAGTAAAACCCTTGGTTCCATGTTCAACCAAAAAACAGGTGTACTCAGGTCTGCCATCCTCCCTGGTCCCTGTAACTGTCTGAACGGTAACACCCATGGAGATTGGAGAAGATGCATTTGTTATAAAAATCTTTGATCCATTTATCACCCATTCATTTCCATCTTTTACTGCAGTGGTCTTGGTACCACCAGCATCAGAACCAGCTTCAGGCTCTGTCAAACCAAATCCCCAGAGTCCCTCTCCTGAACACAACTTTGGTAAATATTTCTTTTTTTGCTCTTCTGTTCCAAAATAATAAATTGGGCCAATACCAAGGGAATTTCCCGCCGCAACTGTAGCAGCTTGAGAGGCATCTACCTTTGCAAGTTCCTCTACAGCAATAATATAAGAAAGATAATCAAGCCCCTGGCCTTCATATTTTTCAGATACAAACATGCCAAATAGACCTATCTCCCCCATTTTTTTGGTAATTTCCACTGAAAATTCTTCCTTTTCATCCAACTCCCTGGCAACAGGGGCAATCTCCTTTAAGGCAAACTTCCTAACTTCTTTCCTTATCATTTCTTGCTCTTTGGTAAGATCAAAGTCCATACCCCCTCCTTAACTTTGTTTTTAAATTTACCATCACATACAATTAATACAAAAAATTTATTTTTAATAAACCAATAATAAAACTCAAGATGAGCACCTTTTAAGCAAGTCTGAACATTTTTTTAGCTTAGTTATATCAATTCCAGTGTAAATATTGAAACTATCCAACAAATAAACAACTTCTTCTGTGGAAACATTAATATATCTGTTATTTACAAAAGGACATCCTCCAATATAACCAAAGGAGGTATCGAATCTTTTGATTCCAAATTGAAGGCTTTCATAAATATTTACAATACCTAAATTCATCTTAGAATGATAATGCATTGAAATTATATCTGGATCGATTTTTTTAAGAATTTTATTAAAAAAATTATTGATGGAAATCGGATTTGCAAGTGCAGTTGTATCTGCAAATACTATTTCATTTACTTCGTAATTTAAAAATACATCAACAATTTCTAAAATATCATCTACTGATACATCATTTTCATTTAAATAGCCAAAACAACATTGAACACTTCCTCTAATATACATTCGATTTTCTTCAGACTTTTTTAACATATCCTGTAAGTTCTTTATAGAATCTTTTTTTGACATCCCCGTGTTTTTCACACTAAACTCATCACTTGCAGAAATTGATAATTCAACCCCTCTAGCCCCTGCTGAGATAGCCCTGTCTAATCCTTTTTTATTTAAAACCAACACAGTTAAAACTAAATCAGAATCTCTAAAAACCCCTACAATATCCTCTGCATCTTTAAATTGAGGGACTTTTTGGGGGTTTACAAAAGAGGTTATTTGAATATGTTTTAGGCCTGCATCTAATAAATTTTCTAAAATCTGTATCTTCTTTTGCGTGGAGATAAAGGCTGGATAGGACTGTAGTCCATCCCTGGGGCCTACTTCAGTAATGACAACTTGCGAAGGTAATTCATTTAATCCCATATTTTTACTAGTTCTTTTAAGTAAACAGAGTTACAGAAAATTAATTAAAATCCATTCTATGTAGGAAGTTTATAAAAACATCTATTTTTTGTCAATATAATCTAGACCAAATGATAACAGAAATTAATTAAATATTCTTTACCTCCAACCTAGATTTTTCCTTGACAGGAAACACAAAAAAACTTAACAAGATTCTTCGTCAGGGGCCATTAGCTCAATTGGCAGAGCAACGGACTCTTAATCCGGAGGTTGAAGGTTCGACTCCTTCATGGCCCATCATAAAATCAACTAATTAAAGAAATTTCCAACCTATAAAAATCTGGGAAGTTGGGTTGGAAAATCAAACTTTAGGGGAAAGATTTTCACAAAGGACTCTTACCTAAGAGGTGAGAGTCCTTTTTTTATCTGGCTTCGTTAAATGAAAAATTTTTACCGCTTACTCCATGCCCCTTTTCTTTTTTTAGTGACAAAATCACTATCACTACACTTGCCAATTAGAGTGGACATGAAATAAAGTTAGAGTTAGGATATAGGGGAATTTTTATAATTATAACCCCTAATCTTTAAGGAGCAGTATGTTGCCTGCAACACATGAAGAAATCAAATCACTCATCTCTGTTGTAAGAGGAGACAAAAAACCAACCTTGCTCCTAAAAAATGTCAGGCTTGTAAATGTCTTTAACGGAGAAATCCTTGAAACCAATGTAGCCATTTATCAAAAATACATTGCTGGTATTGGGGATTATTCTGAAGCCCACGACATCCTGGATTTGAAAGGCAGATTCCTTTTGCCAGGACTCATAGATGCACACCTCCATTTAGAAAGCAGCTTTTTGACCCCATCCAGTCTAGCCTCTGCGCTGATATCCCACGGCACCACATCTATTATCATTGACCCCCATGAAATTGCCAATGTACTGGGTATTAAGGGCGTAGAATACATTTTAAAGGCCTCAGAGGCCATTCCTCTAAATGTTTTTATGTTAGTGCCTTCTTGCGTGCCAGCTACACATCTGGAAACCGCTGGTGGCAAAATTGGCATTAGAGAAATAAGAAGACTCCTAAAGCACCCGCGGGTTATTGGTCTGGCAGAAATGATGAATTACCCTGGTGTTATCACAGCTAATGATAATGTATTAAAAAAGATTACCTGCGTTGGAGCTCAAGGCTTACCAATAGATGGACATGCCCCTATGCTATCTGGTAAGGCGCTTCAGACCTATATTGCCGCTGGTATTGACTCTGATCACGAAACCACTACTTTAACAGAAGCCAAGGAAAAACTTAGCCTGGGAATGTGGCTCATGCTTCGTGAAGGCAGTGCTGCCAAAAATCTTTTAGACCTGTTGCCTGCTGTAAATGAATACACTGTTAATCGTTGCTTGCTTTGTTGTGATGATAAGGAGGCTCAAGACCTAATAGATAAGGGACACATGGATTTTGTCATTAAAAAGACAATTCAATCTGGTCTTAAACCTCTATGGGCCATAAAAATGGCCACTATTAATACTGCCCAGCGTTTTGGACTGAAAGGAATTGGTGCCATTGCACCTGGATATCTGGCTGATATGGTGGTTGTAGATAGTCTTGAAGAATTTAATGTTGTTTTCACTATCAAAAGTGGTGAAACTGTTTTTGAAAATGGAATGGTTAAAGGTAGCATACCATCTTTTGTACCTCCAGAGGTTACACATACCGTTCACTTGCCGAAGCTAAAACCAGATCACTTTAAAATTTGGACCAAAGGGAATAAAGCCCATGTTATTGGACTAATTCCCAACCAGATTGTAAACAAAGACCTCATTTGTGAAGTTAAAAAACATGGGGATGAAGTTATCTCTGATACAGATAATGATATCTTAAAGGTAGCTGTGGTTGAAAGACACAAAGGTACAGGCAACATCGGACTGGGGCTTATTTCAGGTCTGGGACTTAAATTTGGGGCCATAGCCCAGTCCATTGCCCATGACAGTCATAATATTATAGTGGTGGGGACCCACGATAAAGATATCCATTTTGCATTAAGCACTATTCACAAAATGCAAGGAGGTATTGCCTTGGTTAATGATGGCAAACTTATAGCCGCACTGGAGCTACCAATTGCAGGTTTGATATCTCAGTTAAGTGTCTCTCAAGTAGCCTTTAAAACCCAACAACTAATTAAAGAATCTCAAAATCTTGGTGTCAAATTATCTAATCCATTTTTGTCTCTTTCATTTATTGCCTTGCCTGTGATACCTACATTGCGGTTAACTGATAAAGGATTGGTAGATGTATCACAGTTTAGGTTTGTTCCCCTTGAGGCTAAATGAGGATTTATGTTTAACTCATTTAAAAAGCATAGATACAATTCTGACCATAGTACATATTAAAAAGGTCTGTTTTTTTGCCTCTGCTACAAGCCTATTCTTTGTCTCTTCATTTAAGCCATTGCTAAATGCATTGCTAAGGAGTTCTGGAAGCAACCAAGAGAGCAACTTAGCCCTTTGTTAATAATAGAAACAAATATCTTTTATGTGAGACTCATAAACACACTTAGGCATTTTAACTAAATAAACGTTGTCTTCTAATGGCTCAATACTGAAATCAGGGCTGTTTAAATCATATTTAAAATCTTAGAAAATGGATAAACAAATTTGGTGAATGCAAGATATTGTCTGTTGAATATTTCTCATTGATTTTTATTTTTCTCTTTTATGCATATTCAGATACACCATATATAATAGCAATTTTATATATATATTTGACCACCTATTCTTTAATTTCGCTATGGCAATTAGGACATATTTTCAAAGAATAGCAGATCCAAAGGACATAGCACCTTCCATGGGTGTGGGATTTACCATTAACCACATTGCTGCTGTAATTATACCTGTTATAGGTGGGATCATGTGGATGATAGACTATAAAATACCTTTTATAGTTGGAGCATTTTTGAGTATTATTTCACTTATATTTGTACAGATGATAAAAACAGAGTTATATTAGTTCAAAAAACATACTCAACAATTAAATTGTATTGGAACACGGAATGAATATTGAAACCCTCTTGTTTTTTTAAGAAATTATCTGTAGTATGGAACACACTATATTTGAAAATAATTAATAATTGGGAGGTAGTCATGGAACTAAGGCCAAATATGTTTAAAAAAATGTTGCCAATTCCTCTTACTTTAATAACAACCATAGATAAAAAAGATATTGTGAACGCAGCCCCTTACGGTTGCGTTATGCCCATTTTGAGACCACTGGATCTAATTGCTATTGCTTCAGCCCTACCTAGGGATACCCTAAAAAACATAAGGGAAACCCAGGAGTTTGTTGTGAATGTTATGGGAAGGACAGATTTTAGAGAGACAATTAAATGTGCAAAAAATTTTCCGCCAAATATTAATGAGTTAGATGAGTTAAACATAGAATCCTTGTCTTCTAAAATAGTAAAACCTCCCCGTGTTAAAAATGCCATTGGGTGGATTGAGGCAAAATTGGATAGAGAAATTACTGGCGAAAACTACTCATTAATAATCGGTAAGGTATTGTGTGCAGAAATAAATGAGAACTATTTGAAAGATGGTAAATTAATACAAGAACCTTTGGTACTACTTATGGCTGAATTTAGGCAAATAGGAGAAAAAGTTGCAGATCACAAGGAATTTGCTGATGATTTAAAATCAATAAAATTTTGATGTTAAACATAATCCCCTTTACATATAAGACATATACTAAACCTCTACCTACGCAAATCTAGAAACCAGTATAAAAATTAATATGAACTTTTTTAAGTATAGTGTTGTGAGGACATTATGGAACCTATTGCAAAAGATATAATGGTTACTGATTTTCATACAATTTTATATAGCGCAACTATAGAAGAAGCCATGAGGAAATTTAAAGAGGCCAGTAGCTCAGGTAATAGAAGAAGGGTATTTGGAATGATGGTAGTTGATGAGCAAGGGAAATTAATAGGAATGCTCTCTATGTATGATATTTTACTTTTGCTAAGGCCAAAACACATACATTTATGGGCAGATATGAATGATATTGATATAACGGGCATAATAGACACTGTATGTGACAGAGCTAGACATAAAAAAGTAGAAGACATAATGACAACTGATCTAATAACTATAAGTCCTGATACCCACTTATTTACCATATTGGACATAATGATAAAAAAACATGTAAGACGTATCCCTGTTCTAGATAAAAATACAATAGTTGGAATTGTCTATATATCAGACCTTTTCTATTATCTTTACCATAAACTCATAGGAAAAGGATCTTAGGATATGGGAGTTATAGAAAGACATAGCATATTAACTGGATTTAAAGTTGGCGAGGCCATGAGAAGGCAGGTTTTAAAACTTCCTGAGACAGATTCCATAAAAAATGGTATCTCCTTACTTATCAAATATAAGACAGGTGCACTCCTTATTATTGACAAGGATGAAAAACCCTGCGGAGTTGTTTCAAAAACAGATATAATGTCTGCATATTATGCAGGATTTTCATTGGATCAGAAACTAAAAGATATTATTGGTGCTCAACCTATAACGTGCAGTGATAAAGACGCACTGGAAGACGCACTAGAATTAATGAGACAGAATTACATACATCGTTTGTATGTATATAAAAACCATAACAGTCAAATTGTTGGACTTCTTGCTTATCCTGATATAGTTGGACTAATGTATCGATTATGCATAAAGTGTAAAAACAACTATATGTCCAGAAAAATATCAACAAATCAAGAAGAGATGTTAAAAAGATTTAAAGTAAAAGACGTGATGAGCACTCATGTACAAAGTAAAAAGACAAGTCATACCATTTACCAAGTTATTGAAGGTCTTAGTCAATATCGTTTTGGAGCCATGTTGATTAGAGATAATAGTGATACTCCTGTAGGGGTTGTTTCCAAAACAGACCTTTTATTTGCATACAAACATGGAATAAGCCCTGATGTACATGTAAAAGAAATAATGTCAAAAACAGTTCTTGCTTGCGATCTCAATACATATCTATCAGATGCTATCCAAAAAATGATCTTTTCAGATATCCACAGACTATTTGTATATCAAGGAGAACCTACAAATATTGTAGGAGTTTTATCATTTACAGATGCTGCAAAATTGAGGTCAGGCTCATGTAAGGCATGTATCACGAGCAGAATCATGGTATAATAACAACTCTAAAAATAAATAGATAGATTAAGGAGGATTTTATGAGGAATTTTTTGCCATATCATATGTTGAAAAGAAATATTTTGTTATACAAAAATAAAATAGCGATTTATGATTCAGGGTTAGATAGGGAGTTTACATTTTATGAGTTGTTTATAGAAACAGAAAAACTCTGTACAGGTCTGTTAAACCTTGGACTAAAAAGAGGCGATAGAATAGCAGTAATATCAAAAAATACATATAGATTTTTCCCTCTATTTTTTGCAGCATCTAAACTTGGATTAATATTAGTGCTTGTAAATAAAAGACTTTCAAAAGAAGAAAAAGAATTTGTTATACATGATACAACACCTAAACTAATATTTGCTGATAAAGATGAATTAAATATTTCTCTTGAAATAAAAGAAAAAAATTCCTTTATTCAAAATTGTATATTGTTTGTGGGAGAGGAAAATGGAAATATAAATTATAAAGATATATTATTGGAACAAAAAGAAAATAAAATTTTTGGAAGAGAAGATGATCCATATATAATAATCCACACTGCAGCAGTGGATACCAAACCCAGAGGTGGAGTTTTATCTCAGAAAAATATAGTGTTAATTACACTGTCCCTTAAAAATGAATTAAATTTAAACAAAAATGATTCATATTTAAATATATTGCCCATTTTTCATATAATGGGTATAAATTTGGCCTTTGCAACATTTATAGATGGTGGCACAAATGTGGTTATTCCATCGTTTGATAGGGATTTAAGTGCTGATCTTTTAATAAAAAAAGACATAACCTTGATGGGCACATTTCCACCAATACTTGCATCTATTTTAGATACCTTGGACAAGAAAAATTTATATCCAAAAACATTAAAGCAGGTTGTTGGGTTAGAGCAACCAGATGTAATAAAGAGGCTAACGGAAAGTACAAATGCAAAATTTATATGCATGTATGGTCAGACTGAAACATCTGGTCTCATTACCCTTGCTCCATATGATGAAAAGCCCCAAAATGCAGGAAGGCCAATAAATCTATGTGATATAAAGATTGTAGATGAAAATGACAATGAGCTATCTCCAGGAGAAGTTGGAGAAATAGCCATTACAGGTCCCTTTGTATTTCTTGGATATTGGAATAGGGAAAAAGATAATGAGTATGTGTTTAGAAACAATCTCCATCATAGTGGAGATATGGGATTTTTAGATGAAGATGGATATTTGTTTTTTAAAGGAAGAAAACCAGAAAAAGAACTTATAAAATCTGGTGGAGAAAACGTGTATCCATCTGAAGTGGAAGAGGTTATTTTGCAACATGAGGATATCTTAGAGGTTTGTGTGGTAGGAGTCCCAGACCCTAAATTTGGGGAAGGGATTAAGGCAGTTTGTGTAAAAAAACAGGGAAGTCCCTTAAAAGAGGATGAATTGATAGAATTTGTGGGAGGACGGATTGCCAGATACAAAAAACCTAGATATGTGGAATTCGTGGACCAACTCCCAAAGGATAAAAATGGTAAAATAGACAGATTTAAGGTAAAAGAGTATTATGGTAAAAATTAACCCAAGTTTATTAAAACTTGGGTTAAGCATGGAGTAGTTAGAAAGGCGGACGCCCCAACCACTGCCACTGATCTAGGGGAAAAGAGTGCATCAAAAGCTGCACGTGCAGCCTTGTCCATTTCTGTCATGGTCTTCCTCTTTTTGTAAAACTCGTTTTAATTAGCTGTGGTTGAAATTTTTTTGGCTGCCCCTATTAAAATTTTTTGTAATTTTTTTATTTCTCATTGACCAATTTTTTTGTTTGTGTATAATCTAACCAGTCGGTCAAAATTTGAACAGTCGGTAAGCAAAGGGAATAATGGGTTATGAAAGATAATGAAAAAAGAGAAAAGGAGATTATTGAAGCCGCACTCAGAGTTGTAGCAAGAGAAGGTTATTACAATTTGAGTATGGAAAAGGTGGCTAAGGAAGCCAATATGTCAAAAGGTGGCATAGCACACTACTTTAGCTCAAAGAAAAAGCTATTTAAGGCAGTATTTGTGAAATTTTTTGATATGATATTTTTGAGAAGTAAAAATACAGTAAAAGAAATAGATGACCCAATTGATAAGTTGGTGTCCTTTGTTTGGCTGTATAATTGGGACGATCCAGATGTATTCACAGGTTATCCCATTTTATTTGATTTTATGTCCATTGCGTCCAGAGATGAAGACTATAGAGAGATATTTATATCATGGGTTAACTCCTGGATTGATCTTTTAAAAGATGCATTAAAAGAGGCCAAAGAAAAGGGAATTATAAAAAAAGAGCTAGATGAAGATGCCACAGCTAGGACCATTTCTGCAATATATCAGGGAATAGCAGAAAGGTGGTATCTGGATAGGGAGAATCACTCAACTAATTGGGCAGAATCTGAGTTGAAAAAGAGTGTTTATGGGTTGTTAAAAGCATATTTAATTTAAACTTTAAGGAGGGAATGAGATGGCTATTTTTGATTCAACAGAAAAAATGTACGAAGTATTGGGTTCCTTATGGAGAGACCTGCTATCAAAAGAAGAGATGGCAAAAAAATTTCAAGATGCAGGTATAGTCATAAAATTTTCCATTAACTCACCAAATGGGGAGATATGGCTTTTCCCTGATAGGGAAGAAAAGGTGGTGTGCGGCAAAGCAGATGGAAAACCAGATGTGGAGATGTTTTTAAGTGGGGATGATTGCCACAAATTCTGGATGCAGGAGCTAAAGCTTCCAATTGCTCTAGCAACTAGAAAGATAAAGGCAAAGGGCCCAATTAATAAAATTTTAAAGCTTTTGCCTATGTTAAAACCAGCTTATGAAAAGTATCCTCAAATCGCAAAAGATCACGGCCTAATATGATTTTTTTGTGTATCTCGTAAACAATGTTTTAAAATTTTACTTATAGTTATGGAGAGATGGATATGTATACAGATTTAAATATAGAACTAACAAAAGAACAGATAATGATAAAGGAAGAGACCCACAAATTTGCAAAAGAGGTGCTAAGACCTGCTAGCTTAGAGTTAGATAAGATCTGTGACCCTGAAGAGATGATAAAAAGTCCCATTTTATGGGACAGTTTAAAAAAGGCATATGAACTTGGGTATCATACAGTGTTAATCCCTGATACATGGGGAGGTCTTGGGGTTGGCCCCATTGAGACCCACATCATCTTTGAAGAGATGGGATGGGGTGCAGTGGATTTAGGCATATCAATAGGGGTTTCCTGTTTTCCAGCCTTTTTTGCCTCTCTTCTACCAAATGACAGGTTGGGTGAAGAGATCATTATTCCTTTTTGTGAAAATAAGGATGCGTCTTTCATAGGTTGCTGGGCAATTACTGAGCCTGACCATGGGACTGATACACTGTGTCCTTTTACACCTGATTTTCACAATCCAAAGATTAGTGGGACTTGCAGGGCTGTTTTAGATAAAGATGAGTGGGTTATTTCAGGTCAAAAGTCCGCATGGGTATCCAATGGTACCATAGCAACACATGCCCTGGTTTATCTCACAATAGATCCATCCATGGGTATGGCAGGTGGTGGCATCTGCATAATACCCCTTGATCTTCCAGGGGTCAAAAAAGGTGCACCCTTAAATAAACTTGGGCAGAGGGCATTAAATCAGGGAGAGATATTTTTTGATAATGTGAGGATTCCAAGGGAATATATGTTAATTGAACCAGATTCTTATGAGGCCTTATTAGACATTACCCTAGCCACTGCAAATGCAGCAATGGGAGCATTTTTTACTGGAGTTGCCAGGGCAGCATATGAAGAGGCATTAAATTATGCAAAACAACGGGTTCAAGGTGGTAAGGTGCTTTTTGAGCATCAGATGATAAAACACAAGCTCTTTAATATGTTCATGAAAATAGAGGCAGCAAGACAGCTATCAAGGTCAGTAATGATATATAACTACAACAACACACCTCCCAAGGTGCATTACTCCATTGCATCTAAGGTATTTTGCACCAATGTGGCATTTGAGGTTGCAAGTGAGGCTGTACAGATCTTTGGAGGATATGGTTTATCAAAGGAATACCCTGTTGAAAAATTTTTCAGGGATGCAAGGGCAGGTTTAATTGAAGATGGAGCAAATGACAGCCTTATGATAACTGGGGCACACCATCTTTAAAATAAAATGTTTTCTTTGCTTAAAGTTTTTTTACTACTCGTAGTTGTAAATAATATGCAAATCTTAATTATTATAATAAGTTAACTCAAAGTTTTGACAAAATTGGGTTAAAAAAAGGGGAAGATCTATGAATGCTTATATAATAGGTGTTGGAATGATCAGGTTTTCAAAATATCCCAATAGAAATGTAAGGGATATGGCAATAGAAGCAACCCTACTTAGTCTTAAAGATTGTGAGCTTGAAAAAAAGGACCTGCAAGCAGCATATTTTTCAAACACTTTTTGGGGGATGTTTTCTAACCAGCATTCAATAAGAGGGCAGGTTGTTTTAAGATCAATGGGGATTGGTTCTATACCAGTTGTAAATGTGGAAAATGCGTGCGCTGGTGCATCCACTGCACTTTATCTTGCAATAATGGGAATTAAGGCTGGTATGTATGACTGTGCCCTTGCAGTGGGTTCTGAAAAGATAACCCATGAAGACAAGACAGTATCCCTTATGGCATATGCCTCTTGCATGGATGTTGAAAATTTTGACATGCAATTAAAGCTATTTGAAGAGTTAAACAAAAGTCTAAACTTCCAGATCCCAGAAGATGGTCCTCCTGGGCAAGGAAGAAGCGTTTTCATGGACGCATATGCCATGGGTGCCAGGTGGCACATGAAAAAATTTGGCTCTACCCAAAGGCAACTTGCATACATTGCCTCAAAAAATCATTTTCATGCATCTTTAAATCCCCTTGCCCAATATCAAAATCCAATGACAGTGGAAGAGGTATTAAATGACAAGCCAGTTGCATATCCCTTAACAAGATCCATGTGTGCACCAGTTGGTGATGGTGCAGCTGCTGCAATAGTTTGTTCTGAGAACTTCTTAAAAACACTCAAAAATAAAAGACCAGTTAAGGTGCTGGCCTCTGTTTTGGGCTCTGGGAGAGATAGAGACTTAGATGATGAAGACATAGGTGAGAGGATGGCAAAGCTTGCTTATGAGCAGGCCTCAGTTGGGCCAGAGGATATAGATATTGCAGAACTCCATGATGCAACAGCCTATGGTGAACTTCATCAATGTGAGGCCATGGGATTTTGTCCCCTTGGTGAAGGGGGAATATATGCAGAATCTAAAGCCACTAAGCTTGGTGGTGAAAGGCCCATTAATACCAGTGGAGGTTTAGAGTGTAGGGGGCATCCAATAGGTGCATCTGGACTTGCCCAGATTTATGAGATTGTTCAGCAGCTAAGGGGAGAAGCAGGAAAAAGACAGGTGGAAGGTGCAAGGATTGGTTTAGCTGAAAATGGTGGTGGAAACATAGGGGTTGAAGAGGCAGCAATGTGCATACACATATTACAAAAAGTTTAATGAAATTTTAATCCAAGTTTTGATAAACTTGTGTTAGGGGGAGAGATATGGAACAAAAACTTATACCTGGGCTGTTAGCAGACGAAGTCCAGGGGAAATATGGACTTATGCCTGATTTTCCAGTGCTCACCTTTGAAAATGGTGAATTTCCTGATGAAATTATAACTTATAGTGACCTCTATTTAAAGTCTTTGAGACTTGCCAAAAGATTGGAAGATTTAGGTCTTAAAAAAGGAGATGGGTTCTCAATTGTAATGAGAAATCACCCAGAGGTGGTCTACTGCCTTATTGCTGCCTCAATGACAGGCGCAGTGGCAGTGCCCATTGATCCAAGGGCAAATCCTGATAGGCTTAGGTTTCAAATCCAAAATTCAGATTCCAAGGGCATTTTGTTTAGCAATGAATTTTTTGAAAATGTGAAAGCTGCCATTGAACCTTTGAATATAGAGATCATTGGAGTTGTGTATAAAGATGGCTTTTTAGAACCTAAAAGAGACAAATATCCTGATTTGGATGAATTTATAGAGAAAGAAGATATTCCAGAGCTATCAAATAGAAATAAAGATCTAAATATTCCCCTTGAGATAATATACACATCTGGAACCACAGGGGATCCAAAGGGTGTAGTTGTAAAAGGAGATAGGCTGTTCGCATTTAAACTACTTGCACAACTAATCTGGAAATATTCCTTAAAGGACAAATTATACACAGGACTATCTTTAACACATGGCAATGCCCAGGCGGTGACTATGATACCCGCAATAACACTTGGGATACCTGCTGTGATCAGCAGGAAATTTACAAAAAGTAGGATCTGGGATATATGCAGGTATTACGGATGCACCACCTTTTCCCTGTTAGGTGGAATGATGATGGGCATATATAGTGAACCAAGAAGACCAATGGATAAGCACAATCCTGTTAAAATAGTATTGAGTGCAGGAACACCGAGAGCAATATGGAGAGAATTTGAAGAGAGATTTGATGTAAAGATACATGAGTGGTACGGAGCAGTTGAAGGTGGTTTTGCCCACAATCCACCTGGTGTTGGGCCTGTTGGTTCCTTTGGAAAGCCACCAGAAGGATTTATGGAGATGATGGTGGTGAGGAAAGATGATACCCCTTGTGACCCTTATGAGATTGGAGAGATTGTATGCAGACCCGCAGGGGGAATTGCTGAGGTTGAATATCTTGGAAATCCTGAAGCATCAAAGAAAAAGACGAAAGGTGGATGGCTCAGAACTGGAGATATGGGGCATATGGATGAAAATGGATGGTTCTACTTTGACTTTAGAAAAGGAGGAGGCTTAAGAAGACAGGGAGAATTTATCCAGCCAGAATATATAGAAAAGACTCTAGCTGAAATAGAAGAGATTGAAGATGTGTGCGTGTATGGAATTCCAGCTGAATCTGGTGCCCCAGGTGAGGTGGATATAGTTGCTGCCATAAAGTTATTTGAAGGATATAAATTTGATCCAAAAAAGATATTTAAGGAACTTAAATCAAAGTTAGAAAACAATCAGATTCCATCATACATTCAGGTAGTTGAACAAATACCCAAGAGTGCCTCTCAGAAAAACCTTGATAGATTATTAAAACAAGATTTCTCTAATGACGCAGAGAATGTATATTCTTACAAAAAATATGGTAAAATGTAAGGAGCTAAGTTATGTTTTTTGAAAAATATAGATATTGCCATTTCCCCCCATCAATATTTCCAAAAGTGAACATAGATTATGAAAAATGTAAAAAATGCAAAACTTGTGTAAAAACATGCCCAACTTCTTGTTTGCAATGGGATGAAGATAATAAAATACCAGTACCAACTTCACCTATGAAAATGAATCCTGCATGTCTTGGTTGTGGGAATTGTGAAACTGTTTGTCCTGAGAAGGCAATAAGATTATCTGGAAATTACTTTGTATTTAAAGGTAGATATAAAAGTGATTTAGATAAACCAAGAAAACTCACATTTCCATTTAGAAAAAATGAAGATGAATTAGAAAAACTAGAAGGGAATTTAACTGAAGTGGAAAAATTGATACTAAAAAGAAGGAGTGTAAGGTTATTTAAAGACGATAAAGAAGTAGAAAAAGAGCTAATAGATAGAATACTTGAAGCTGGGAGATTTGCCCCTTCAGCAGGTAATGGACAGCCATATAAGTTTTTAGTTATTACAGACAAAAAGATTAATGAAGAAGTTGATAAAAGATGTGCAAGGGTATTATACAGGATAAAGGACTTTTATCTAACTAATAGTAAAATAAAAAAATTTTTTATATATTTACTGAGCTATATTTCAGCAAACAAATGGGACCAACGACCCATTGCAGCAATGGAGAAGTTAGAGCAAATTGGAGGATTAATTACATATAGAGCTCCTGTTGTAATACATATTTTAAAAGACAAAAGGGGAATATCCAATCCTGATATAGATGTTGGAATTTGTGGTCAAAATATGGTTCTTGCAGCGCATGACCTGGGGCTTGGAACCTGTTTTATTGGATTTATAGCAAGCGCCCTTCCCTTTGCACCTTCTGTTAAAAAACTTTTAGGTATCAAGTATCCATATGAACTGGCGCTATCTATATGCGTTGGATATCCCAGGGTCCCCTACGATAAATTCGTTGAACGGGGTGAGGTGCCAGTTAATTTTATTTAAGCAACAGGAGTTAGGTCTTATGAGAAAAAATATAAATGATATTTATCCCTCAAAAAGGGTTGCAATAACTGGGGCGGGAAGCGGGTTAGGAAGACAACTTGCGCTGGATTTTGCAAAACTTGGCTGGAGAGTTGCCTTATGTGATATAAATGAAGAAAGATGCAACGAAACTTTGCATATGGTGCAAAAAATAGGCTCCTTTGGTTTTTCTGTGAATTGCGATGTGGCAAAATGGGAAGATGTAGAGAATTTTTCAAAAAGAACAGTTGATGAGCTAGGTGGAGTAGATATAGTTATAAATAATGCAGGGGTCATAGTTGCTGGATATGTGGAAGATGTGAGTGTGGAAGATTGGAGATGGATATTATCCATTAATTTAATGGGTGTTGTGCATGGGTGTAAGGCATTTATTCCAATCTTAAAAAAGAATAAAAAGGGTCATATTGTAAATATTGCATCATCTGCAGGAATTGTTAATCTGCCTGAAATGGCTCAATACAATGTTGCTAAGGCTGGGGTAATATCACTCTCTGAGACATTAAAAACTGAACTTAGCCCTTATAACATCAATATATCTTGTGTGTGCCCAACCTTTTTTAAAACCAATTTAATGGATAATGCTAAGTGGGGATGTGAAAGACAAAAGGATATGGCGTCCAAATTTTTTGACAAATCCCTATGTACTGTAGAGAATGTAAGTGCGGATATCATAAAGGGTATAGCAAGAAATAAGATGTACATAATAACTCAGATAGATGGAAAGTTTGCCTGGTATTTAAAAAGACTTAGTCCTTCATTTTTTTACAGGCTTCTTTCCTTCCTATATAAAAGGGGTACTTTTGAAAATTTTTTGAAAAAATAGAGTGTGTATATTAACCCAAGTTTATCAAATATAGTGCAAAAAAATACCCATTATTACAATAGGTTCAACGAATTTTTGATAGACTTGGGTTAAACTTTACTGCTCATTTTGTAATTCTTAAATCTATCATTACTCCTTGTATTGATATTTTTTTAAGGTTTCAATTAAATAAGATGATGGTTCCATTGTCTTGTTTTTTTTATAATCGAAAAACACCTGTACTGATCTAGCCTTTGCACATTCTATGTAATCGATATTATCTGGTCCTTTTTTCAAAAGTCTATATAATAATTCAAAATGTTTTTTTCCAATCTCTCCAACCCACATTTCAAAAAGGAGTTTATCCATTAAAGTGATAGGTTTTAGATAATCACAGGAAATGTGTGCAATAATAAAAAAATAATCCTTTGGGTTTGATATATTAAAAATAGAACTTACAAAATTTTGTCTCCCTTGTTCTAAATATGTAAGGTAAACAGGGAGGGAAAAAGGGACAGGCGAATAATGGTTGAAACTCTTTATTTGCTCGCTGAGTAAACGATTGAAAATGGGCTCATTCAGAAACTGATATCAGTCTGATTCCCATTTCAGATAATATGGAATGTATCTAGACTACAGCGACCTGCAGCATACAAGAAACGCCCGGAACCTTTAAATATACCATAGCTTCATTTTAACCACTTCCAATATATATAACCAATTTTTAAACTTATATAGAATCTATGTTCTATTTAATTTTTTTAAAAAATCTTATTATATCAGCAACTTACAAGCTACATATAACTTCTATAAATTCATTTTAAATCACTCCCAACCCCACAAAACAACTTTACAAATAGGGGGTATTCGGATATAAAAGTTTTAAAAATAGAATAAAGTTAAATAATAATGTTAGCGCCTGTATAAAACAATAATATGGACCAGTTGCCAACTAATTACGACAATATAATATCTTTTTTCTCTAATCCAAATTTCTGGATAGCTATATATGGGGCGTTACTTTCTACGATACTTGCAATCAGAGAATTTTTGAAAGGTAGACGTAGAATCAAAGTTACATGTAATCTTTCTCTTACTGTAAATCCCAATAATAACAAACCATGGTGGCTGATAGCTATAAATATAATAAACAGAGGTTATAGGCCAGTTACTATTACTAGTGTTGCTCTCTTATTAAAAAATGGTAAGTCATTGGTACGACTGAAAAACGCTATTGATCAAAAATCCTTATCTGATAAGCTGCCCCAAAAAATTAATGATGGAGAACATATCGAAATTTTTTTTGATTATTCGGAAGTTAAAGAAACGCTCCAAAATCTCAACCCCCCCGTTTTTTTAGATAGTGTCATTGCAATTGATGCAGAGGGTAAGCACTATTCAGGGAGGTTGCCGAAAGCTTTACAAGGCAAACTGGAACTACCACATAACATTGCTAAATAAATTAAGTAATTTGTCTAAAATACTAATCAAATTAATGAGTTGCGCTAACCATTGGGTGCACTTGACCGCCAATCCGCTGCGCCCTTCGGGCTTGCGTCTTGTCGGCAAGTGACCCTTGTCGTTAGGCGTATTAGGATATAAATAATGATAAAAAGTAAAATAGTAAAAGAACTAGAAGAGATAAAAAAAAGATATCAAGAACATATTATAAAAATTGGTCTTTTTGGATCTTATGCAAGAGGTGAAAATACAGCAGATAGTGATATTGATATAGTGATAGAACAGAAACAACCAGATTTGCTTTTATTAGGGAGAATAAAGATAGAATTAGAAGAGAAACTTAATAAACCAGTTGACGTGATAAGAATGAGAGAAAATATAAATCCTTTTTTAAAGAAAAGAATAGAAAAAGATGTTATTTATGTGTAATGAAGATAGAACGTTACTGATAGAAATTTTGAAGAAAATAAGAGACTCACTTGAAATTATCTTATATCGTTTTGAGCCAATAAAGAAAATTTCAGATTTTACAAATTCGCCATGGGGAATGGAAAAATTAGATTCTATTTGCATGCAATTGATAAAATTACAAAAGGTAATTTACTGATGAAGTATCCTAATATCGATTGGAAAGGTGTTAAAGGAATGCGGGATATAATAAGCCATCATTATTTTGATGTTGATGCAGAAATAATTTATGAAGTTTGTAAAAATAAAATACCAGAATTAAAAAAAACAATTGATCAAATTTTAATGGATATAAAAAATAGTTTAAAAGCCTAACAAATCAGTGCAGTGGACTGGTTTTTCGCTGCGCTCCAAACCAGCCACTGACTTTAGACGTTAGATGAAACAAAAATGAAAGTGGAGAAGCATTATGGCAAAATTTTTGTTAAATAATGATGTAGAGAAGAAGCTATCAGATTTGACTATAGAAGAATTATTAGATCTGGAAGAAAAAATAATGAAAATTATGAAGAAAAAAATTAAAGACCAAAAATCTGAAGATTGGCGAAAAGATTTTCTTGAGATTTCAATGTGGAGTCATTTAGATGATACGTCTGAGGTAAAAGTTGATAAATGGAAAATAGAGACATTTTAATTGATACTAGTATAATAATAGAGTTTTTGCGCAAGCAAAATAAACAGCTCAGTTATTTATGGAAAATAAAAGAAGCAGGTTTTAATTGTCTCATATCAACTATAACTGTTTTTGAATTGTATGCAGGGGCCATCACAAAGAGGCATAAAAAAGATTTAAACAAATTAATGAAATGGATGGATGTAATACCACTAACAACAGAGATAGCTCAACGATCTGCTGAGATTTACAAAGATTTAAAGTCTCAAAATCAGCCAATAGAATTTAGAGACATCTTCATAGGTGCAACAGCTGTTGAAGTAAATGTTCTATTACTAACTTTAAATGAAAAGCATTTTAAAAGGATCAAAGGGATAAAGATATACAATAAAGAAAACATCTAACAAA
>NZ_BAAIEW010000027.1:0-41623 GCF_054654515.1 Desulfothermus okinawensis JCM 13304
AACCATGGCCCTTTGGCCTTTTGTGTATCTTTACCTCATATGGAAAAACCCCTGCCATTGGATACGAAGAACCTTTAGTGGTAATCTCCCTACAAAGGTACATAAGCCCACCACATTCAGCATAAATAGGCATTCCCATATGGGCACAATCCAAAATATACTTTTTCATATGAGTATTTTTTGATAGGAGCTCTGCCTGGGTTTCTGGAAACCCCCCACCAAGATATATGCCATGGAGTTGTGTTGGAGGCCTTGAGTCTGAAATTAGACTAAATTCAATTATATTTGCACCGCATTTTGACAAAAGCTCAAGGTTTTCTTCATAGTAAAACCACAAAGAGCTGTCCCTGACCACTCCAATATTTACTGACTCACCTACCACCTTTTCAGGCCAGATTGGCTTCACCTGAAAATCAAAAGTTACATCTGTTGCAATATTTAAAATACCATCCAAATCAACATTGTCATGAATAACCCTACCCAAGTAATTTAGATTTTCCCCACTTTCATATTCCCTGTGGGAAATAAGCCCCATATATCTTTCTGGAATTGGGTCTTGTCTGAGCTTTGGAATAGCCCCCAATACCTTTATATCTGTATATTTCTCCACAGACCGACTTAGAATATTCTTGTGTCGCTCACCAGCTACCCGATTAAATATAACACCCTTTACCTTAAAATCTGGATCTAAGCTGTTGCATCCAATGAGCATTGCTGCTACTGTCCTGGTCACCTTGGTACAATCAACTACCACTATAATAGGGGATTGTAATGTTTTTGCAAGATGAACTGTGGAACAAGAACCTTCCACATCCAGGCCATCAAAAATTCCCCTGTTTCCCTCTATTACAGATATATCAAAGCTGAGGGCTTTATGAAAAAAAATATTGCGAATAGAATCATTATCTAAGAAAAAAGGGTCTAGATTACATGCTGGCTCTCCAGCAGCCAGCCCCAGCCACGCTGCATCTATGTAATCTGGACCCTTTTTAAAGGGCTTTACCTTGAGCCCTCTATTTCTTAACGACTTAATCAGCCCAAGTGTTACTATGGTCTTGCCTGATCCTCCGCCAAGTCCCCCTATTACGATCCTTGGAAATGTGAGGTGGGACTTTCCATCACTCAATTTTCTAAGCTTCTCCCTCTGCTTCTGCCTGTTTTCCAACACCAGGAAGTGAATACATTGTAGTTGATCCACTTGACCAAAACACAAGTTTACCTTCATCTACCAATTCATTTACGATTTTCTTTGCCTGTCTTGGCTTCTCACCAAGGATCTTGGCTAGATCATTAAAATAGAATTTTGTTTTATTTTTTGATTTTTTTTCGAGCTCTTTTAAAAGCTTCTCTTTTTGTTCTTCGTATGCCATTTTCCTGACTCCTTTAATAAGTCCTAATAGGGAGATGTGAAACATCCCCCTATTAAATGTTAAAGATGATCCTATTTAGCGGAGAGTATAATATCGCCTTTCATCTTATCGTATTCCATTGGGAAGTTTTCAGTGAACTTGAAATTGGTTGTCTGACGCCAGGTGTAGTATGCAGGATCACGGAAGTCATCAATTAGATGGTGGCTGAAATCTAAATCACAAACTTCAAAGAATTTTTCCCATCCAATCCTCTCTGCCCAATCACCAAATCTTTCGTATTTTCTAGCACCCTTGGCATATGCATCAACCATCTTTTTAATGGTCTTGGTAAGTGTAGGCCAACGTGGAGGCTCATTTGGGATATAGGCAACAACTACCTTAGAAAACTTAGGTGCAGTAATCCTATTAGATACCTTTCCACCAGCCATTAATACGATTCCATCACCTTCATGGTCTGCCAATGGGAGTGAAGGACACATGGTATAACAGTTTCCACAGAACATACAACGCTCTTGGTTAACTTCTACTGATTTTACTTCAATTTCCTCACCAGTCTTCTCTGAAATAATCTTTTTCTTCTTTGGTTTAACAGCACCAACTGGACAGGCAGCAACAGCAAGAGGGATCTCACATAGTTTATCAATGTATTCGTCATCAATCATAGGTGGCTTTCTGTGATAACCTAAAATAGCAATATCAGAGCAGTGAACAGCACCACACATATTAAGACAACAGGCAAGGGAAATCCTGAGCTGTGCAGGAAGTCTCATTTTCTGAAAGTCTTCAAAGAGTTCATCCAGTACGCACTTTACTGGACCAGATGCATCAGTTGCAGGGGTGTGACAGTGTATCCAGCCCTGGGTATGTACTATATTTGTAATACCAGCCCCAGTACCCCCAATGGGAAATTTATAAGAACCACCAGGGAATTTTCTCCCTTGAAGATCCTTTTTTAAGGCCTCCAACTTTTCTTTGGAATCCACCATAAACTCAATATTGTTTCTGGTGGTGAATCTTAAATACCCATCACAGTATTTATCTGCAATATCCAGGGCTTCTCTTAGATATTGAACAGTCATAAGCCTTGGCTCACCAACACGTACAGTGTATACAACATCTCCGCTTTCAGCCTTATGCATGAGAACGCCTGGCTCCAAAATCTCATGCCAGAGCCACTTCCCAAAATTCTTTTTAATTACTGGAGGCAGAAACTCACCATAGTGCCTATTACCAATATCTGTAATCCTGTTTTCCATTGGTTTATCTGGATTATATCCTGATGAAATAAATGCCATAATTTTTCCTCCTTAGTTCTATTTACCAAATTTATACAGGTTATCTTAGATGACGTTTTCTAAATTCTTTGATATCTCTCTGCCATCCACCTGGTACCTCTTCTTCATACCAGTAAATGTATGGGTTATGTCTTGGTTCTTTTACATGCTGTGGAATTGCTCTGAGTCCTGTTACCTTCAAAATCTCCCTGAAGCCTTTACGCTTAATGAGCTCACCTAAACGCTCACGGTTTTTACCTTCTTCCATCCACCAATCCCAGATATTTTCAATAAGTTCTTTTAGCTCATCAAAGGGTTCTTCCATCTTAATGAAAGGCACCAGCAATGAACTCATCTGAGCACCGTCCAAGATTGGAGCCTTTGCGCCAACAAGTAAACTTGCACCCCTATCCTTACCAGGTCTTAAAGCCCTTGGCATTACATTTATACAATGCATACATCTGGTACAGTTCTTGTTGTCAATCATCAATTTCCCGTCTTCCATCCACATACAACCAGTTGGACAGAGGTCAATGACTTCCTTCTGTATATCAAAAGGACCCCAATCACCATCAGCATGCGCTCCACCATTCGGAGGGATCTCACCGTTAATATAGGCCTGGACAGCTTCCTGATCTATCTGAATCTCATCCCTCCATGTACCAATTACAGACAAATCTGCCCTGGCTATTGATGCCACACAGCAATTTGGGCATCCGTCAAATTTAAACTTAAATTTGTATGGGAATGCAGGACGATGTAGCTCATCCTGATACTCGTGGGTCAATTGATAGGCAGCTTCCTGGGTATTATAGCATGCCCATTCACAACGGGACATACCCAAACAGCAAGATGGAGTCCTCAAATTAGAACCAGAGCCACCAAGGTCCTGATTAAATTTATGGGTAAGTTCAAAGAAGACCTCTTCCAACTGCTCAGTCCTGGTGCCTAAAAATACCATATCACCAGTTGAACCATGCATGTTCATAATTCCACTTCCCCTAAATTCCCATAGATCACATATACCTCTTAAAAACTCAGTGGTATAATATTTTCCATTGGGCTGATTTACACGCATGGTGTGAAAGTGTGCAACACCAGGAAACTTTTCTGGCTGGTCACAATATCTTCCAATAACTCCGCCACCATATCCAAATACACCAACAATACCACCGTGTTTCCAGTGTGTCTCCTTGTCAACATATGAGAGTTCCAGCACACCCAACAAATCATCAACAACGTCTTCTGGAATCTGATACTCCACATTGTTTGGGTTTTGATGCCTGTACTCAGAATAACTCTTCAAATCATCCACAAAGCTTGGCCAAGGGCCACTTACAAGTTGATCCAATAATGGGGTTTCATGTTTTGGCATTCTCTAGCCTCCTTGTAACTTGTTTAATGTTAATTTCCTCTACTAATATGCTTAATTCTTTATAATGCGCTTGTGATTTTAAGAACAAGATTTCCTCCTTGTCAAGAAAAAACTATTCTAAATAGTTATTAAGTTCTTCAATAATTTGAGGGGACACTTCGTAGTTATTCTTTTGGGCAAGGTCAAAATATTCTTTTGCTTTTTTGTACTCTCCTTTTTCCATAAATGCAATTCCAATGTTGTTATAGGCTGGACCAAATGCTGGCTCCTGATCGATCACTTTTTCACATTCTTGAATACACTTATCATACTCCTTGTTTATCAAATATGCACTGGCCAATGTGCACCTTGCTTGCACTAATTTGGGATTTAATTCTATGGCCCTTTGGAGGGCTTCAATTGCATCATCAACTTTTCCCTGCTGAAGATAAACAAATCCAATATTGCTATGTGGAACTGCAAATGATGGAGTTATCTCTGAAGCCTTTTTATTTAGTCTAATACAGGTCTCATAGTCTCCTTTTCTCATGGCCAGACCACCCAACTGAACATATGCCTCACACAAATGTGGCGCATGATCAATTGCCTTTATTAACTCCTTTTCAGCTTCTTCAAATTCCCCGATTCCTATTAAAGCACAGGCAAGATTGTAATGGGCTATACCATTAAATGGCGCCTGTTTTATTCGTTGTCTGAGGTCTGCAATGTATCTCTCTATTTTTTCTCTTTTTCCCTTATCCATAATAACTCCTATTTTTTCTCCCAAGCCTTATCTGGATCAAGGCCTGCCTGGGTAAGTTTATTATAATACCATATTGAAAAATCAAACATGGCTTTGTATTTTTCATCAGATTGATATAGACCCATACATATTTCATATATACCAGATTCATATGCAAGAGAGATCTTTTTCCCCTCTTTGGTTTTTAAAAATTCTTCCATAAGTTCTTTACTGGTCTTTTTAGTTGAGTCTCTCCTTATATCTATTGGATGCTTGGGTTCCATAAAAGGATCCCAATTATCAAAACCTATCTTGTCAATAAATTTTTTTCTCCGTGGAGATAACTTTTCATAAATGGCCCTTTTTAATTCCTCTACCTCTTTTTTTTTCTCCATTACCCATCTCCACCTAAAGTCCATGATGGACCCTTTGGTCCTGGTTTTTCATCACAACTAACAATCCCCAAATACTCTTCATTGTAGTCAGTAAGTAGAGCCATTGATAGGGGAACCAATACCTCATTAAGTGCTGTATATTTAGTAGGAATACTTTGAACAAGCTCAGTGCTCAATTGAAATAGGCGTGAATTAATTTTGTCTACAAAAACTGTTTCATATTTTTTCCCAGGTATAAAACCAGTCTTTGAGCAGATCTTGACATCACCAAAAACAGCAAGGGGAAGTCCATAGATCCTGCAGGTAATAGGCCGGTATTCATACAAAATACATTTATTTTCCTTTGATAAAAGGGGACACCTTATCCTCTTTTTTCCTATTTCTTCTAAAATCTTGTCTTCTGGAACTCCTTTTTGCCTTTCCCTAAAGGCCCATCTCTTTATTTTATACACCTGCCTATCAATTCTACCTGCACTCTCTAAAATTTCTTCCCGCATGTCCCTGGGCACAATTTCGTTGAATTTTTTATTGATATACATGGCCTCAATGAGGGTTAAATCAAAAAGCGCATAGCAACAATCAGTACAACCTTCTTTGCAGGTGACCTCTTTTGGATATTTTCCCTTCATGGACTCAAATATATCTGAACACCCCTTTGCCAGTCTCTCATACCTGGCAAAAAATTCTCCCAAGTCTAACTCCATAACAACTTATCTCCTTCTTATAAAAATAAGCCCCTAATATATTGTAAATATTAGGGGCTTATTTGATACTGTAACCAGTTTCAAACTTACTCTTCTAGTGTGATGGCATCTTGCTCACAAACCTCAACACAAGATTCACATTCTAGACAATCATCTGGATTTACTACCTGAGGTTTATCGTCCTCCATCTCAATGACCTCAGCTGGGCAGGTGTCTGCACAGGCACCACAACCTTCACACTTGTCATAATCTATTACTGGATGAGCCATACCACTAACCTCCTATAATTTAGTTTTGTTTTGGTATTATACCAAGTTCCCTTTTTACACCAACACCTATTTTCCATAAGATGGTGAGTACCAATAGCCCAGTTGCATATATCATCATGGCTATGAGCAACTCATAAACAGTTGGAGAGTACTCCACCACCTGCTCAAAGGGATTTGGTATGAACCCGCCTACTACAAGACCGAGGCCTTTGTCAATCCATGTGGCTAAAATTAGTAAAATTAATCCAACTACCAGAAGTTCTGGATTATTCCTAAATTTTGGAGGAATTAGTATTACTAAACATGCAATTGCAGTGGCTACCATCACCCACATCCATCCAACTAAGGATCCATGTCCCTGAAGACCTTTAAATAGATAAATAAATGTTGCCTTGTGTCCAGGGATATTACTGTAAAAGGCTGTGAATATCTCAAGTAGGAAAAAGAATACATTGATACACATGGCATATGTGATAATCTTTGCAAGGGTCTCAATGGCTTCTTTTCCTGGATCAAATTTGCTCACCTTTTTCAAGATCAAAAGTAAAAGCACCAGTATTGCAGGCCCAGAGCAAAATGCAGATGACAAAAATCTAGCAGCCATAATGGCTGATAGCCAAAAATGCCTACCTGGAAGGCCTTGGTATAAAAATGCAGTAACAGTATGTATTGAAACGGCCCATGGAATAGAAATATAAGCTAGCACCTTGGTCCACTTTGGATGGGAAATCCTTCTATAATCTGCATGAAGATTGTTCCACGATATAAGGATATTTAAAAGCAAATAGCCGTTTAAAACAATCATGTCATAAAAGAGAATTGAATGTGGAGTAGGATGTAGAAGCACGTTAAAGAGTCTTTGTGGTTGACCAAGATCAACTACAATAAATCCAAGACAGGTAATAACTGCTGCAACTGCCATAAATTCCGCAAAAGTGACCACCTGTTCAAACTTCTTATAATTATGTAGATAGAGAGGAATCACCACCATAACAGCTGAAGCTGCAACACCTACTAGATAAGTAAATTGGGCAATGTAAAATCCCCATGACACATCTCTACCCATACCTGTTACCATCAAACCTTTTTTTAGCTGGGTAATATAGGCAATTGAACCTATACCTATTAGTATGAGCAAAAATATTACCCAGGTCCAATATTTTTTGTCTCCATATAAGGCTTTGTCTAACATATCATGCCCCCTATATTATATAAAACACACAAGGTTCAGTACCTAACTCTGGTTTCCTCACAATAGTATAATTTTCCTTGAGGACCTTTCTTATCTCTGAATCTGGATCAAAAAGATCTCCAAAAATAATAGCACCATTGGAAGCCTCAACACATGCAGGCTGTTTACCTTCTTCAAGCCTTTCATAACAGAATAGACATTTTTCAACCACACCCCTCATTCTGGTTGGAAACTTAGGATTTTTGTGTTTTACAAAGGGTGCAGGATCTCTAAAATTAAAACTCCTGGAGCCATATGGACACGCTGCCATACAGTACCTACAACCAATGCAGCGGTGAAAATCCATCATAACTATACCATCGTGACGCTTAAAAGTGGCCTGGGTTGGACATACCCTAACACATGGAGGATGTTGACAGTGATTGCAGAGAACTATTACCTCTTTATGTTCATACCTCTCTGCCAGAAATGGATTTTCCTGATCTGGAAAGGCTTGGGAAAATTCCTCTTCCCAAATCCATTTAATTTCCTGCTTTTTATTAGGTATGTCTTCAGGTACATTGTGTATTGAATGACAAGCTTCAATCAGCCTTTCAAAATCTTCCTTGGTCCTCAATTTTCTAGTATCAATGACCATTCCCCATTGTTTTGCCTTTATCTCATTTTTAGATCTTACATATTTTCCTATTTTAGGAAGATAGGATGCAAAAGTCTCAATGGGGAGACCTGTGAAACTCACTGCTGCAGAAGCTGCAGCCAATTTAAGTAGTTTTCTTCTTTTATTGTCCATTTGTGACCTCCTCAGGAGCTACGTGACAATCCCAACAATATGGAGTCACTGAAACCTTTACATGACACTTGTCACAAAATTCCTTTTTACTTGTATGACATTTCATGCATGTCTTCTGCAGACTAATCTCATAATCCTGGCCTGCACTATTTACATAATGGGTCATGTCATGTCTCACCACCATGTCCCTCCACTCGTTTAGGAGTTCCATGTGGTTTGCCCTCATCCAATTTGTATCCTCAATACATTTCTTAATATTTACAGGCAACTTGGGCTCTGGACTCTTGTATGCTGCCTGACCAAGATTATACCAAAACGGAAAGGTTAACAGAAAAAAGAAAATTACTAACCCTGGAATTATTTTCCCTTTATCGTACATGGATTATCCCTCCTTTCCTGGCAAGGGTTCGCCCCTAAGGTTCGTCTCCCTCTCTTTCTCACCTTTCATCACCAGGGCATTGGCGACCAATTCATGAACACCAGACACATCCACCTCTGGAACCCAATATTCCATGAGGGTTGGCAGTGCTGCCCTATCAATGGCACATATACATGTAAGTCTATTTACTCCATATTTCTCATGTACATATTTAACTGCGTTTGCCCTTGGAAGACCACCCCTCATCCTCATTTCCATGAACTCATCATTATTTAATCCTGCACCACTACCACAGCAAAAGGTCTGTTCCCTAATGGTTTGATCCGGCATCTCATAAAAATGATTGCATACATTTTTTAAAATATACCTGGGTTCATCGAATAGACCCAAAGCCCTGGATGGATTACAGGAATCATGATGGGTAACTATTAAATTATCATTCCTGGAAGGATCTAATTTTATGGCACCATGTTTAATCAAGTCCGCTGTAAACTCCACTATGTGAACCATTTTTGTGGATTTGGCGTTATGAAAGACCGTTCCTGTAATTGGGTTTCTTGGAACCTCTAAAAAGTCGGCAGGTCCATTCATGGTGTCCATGTATTGGTGAATTACACGCCACATATGGCCACATTCACCACCAAGGATCCATTTTACGCCAAGCCTTTTTGCCTCTGCATATATCTTGGCATTGAGTCTCTTCATTGCCTCAAAGGAATTAAACAGACCAAAATTTCCACCTTCAGCAGCATAAGTACTCATGGTATAGTTAAGGCCACACTCATGAAGAAGCATGAGATAACCCATAAATGTATATGTACCAGGATCAGCAAAATAGTCACCAGATGGAACCACAAAAAGTACGTCAGCACCTTTTTTATTTAGAGGAACATCAATCCTGATACCTGTTACTTCCTCAATATCATCGATCATAAATTCAATAATGTCTTTCAATGTATGAGGCGGTATACCTAAGTGGTTTCCCACGTGAAAACAGTTGTACACAGGCTCCATGACCCAGTTGATGGAAAGTCCAAGCTCGTGAAGGAGTTCACGTCCCATCATTGTTATCTCTGCAGTATCAATCCCATAGGGACAATATAAAGAACACCTCCTACACTCAGTGCACTGATAAAAATAGTAAAACCACTCTTTTATGACATCTTGTGTAAGCTTTCTAGCACCACCAAACCTGCCAAGTATCTTACCAAAGGTGGTAAAGTCATTCCTGTAAATTGACCTCAAAAGTTCTGCCCTCAAAACTGGCATATTCTTAGGATCACCTGAGCCTATAAAAAAGTGACACTTGTCTGCACAAGCACCGCACCTCACGCAGATATCCATAAAGACCTTTAATGACCTATATTTGTCCAAACGGTCTTTAAATGCATTGTGTACAATTTCCTGCCAGTTCTCAGGAAGTTTCCAATCCTCATCAGTTGGGGACCACTCCCTTGGGTAAGGGAAACCCATACCTTCAAGCACCTTGGGTTTGGCTGGATAACTATAGGTGCCTGGCCTAAACTCAGGCTTTATATCCATCCAAGATTCCCTTGGTGGCCTATAATCAATAGATGCTGCTAAATCTTTTGGATTTGGTAATTTAGACATAGCCTTACTCCTTTTCTACTGGAATGCCTGCTTCTTTCATTAATTCCCTATACTCGTCCTCCCACTCCTCATACGTATGAAGCTTTACTGGATAATTCCATGGATTAATATGTCTCTTCATTCTGTTATTGTTGGCAAGATTCCTAGTAGGACTTAGGAAAACACCACCTGCGTGCATGAGTTTACTCCATGGGAAATACGCCATGAGCACTGAAACTAAAAATAGGTGAATGTAAAAAATCACACCCACACTTTCAGGCACCGTTGGATGTAATGTTATCAGTCCCATAGTTAGATCTTTTACAGCAACAATGTCAGTCCTAATAAAATATCTCATCAAAATTCCAGTAATTACTATGCCAAAAATTAAAAACAATGGGAAATAATCAGCAGGAAGCGAGATATACCTAAGCTTTGGGTCACATACCCTTCTTAAGAAGAGATATGTAAGGGCGCCTAAAATAAGAAACTCTGTAATATAGATATTGGGTACACCTATTTGAAGGATAGAATCTAACTTATCAATCCACTGGAACAACACTGGTACAGGATCGGTAAAAAACCTTATATGCCTGAGCAAAATAATAAAAAAACAGTAGTGAAAACAAATAGCTCCAACCCACAGAAATTTGGATGACGCATAATTTAGAGAAGGCCCACCATTAAATCTAAGTTCCGTCCTGGTGTTTCTAAACAAGGACCTAAAAAAGAAAATCTCAAGGATCATTCTGCCCACAACCCCCCACATAGTAGATGGGTTGTCCAATTTGTTTTGCTTGATCCACTTGTGGCTTTCCTGTTGCCCCCCTGTTGTGGGTATCCTGAACGGAACCGGAGACCTTGCCCATTTTATTACCCTATAGATAAACCCTATCAAAAAAATAAAGAAGGCAACATAGGGTATGACCACTCCAAACAGGGCGTGAAGTCCCACAGATCCTACTCCCACAAGGGCAACTAGGACTAAACCCAGTACAATGATTAAGGAATATAGAGCATTCATAACAGCTACCTCACTCCAAATTTAGACCATTTGGGTTTGTTGGTTAAACAAAATTACCCTAGCCTCTAGCCAATAAAAATTATTATTGCCCACTATTATTGTCCTGGCTTACCTGGTAATGCCTTATAATGTTTTTAAGACTGGCCTGAAATTCTTTGGTCTTTAATTCCCAAAGTTTTTCCCTACAATTTACAAAAATATCAAAGGCCAATAGACATAACAAATCTATTCGCCTAAAAAATTCATGAACCCCTTCCCAATCTAAAGGAATGGGCCCTTCTTTCTTGACCAAATCTAGGACTATATCCTTAAGACCCCAAAAAATCATAACTGCTGACGAAGGACTAAAGTCCTGGACCGCCCTAACCCTCACTATGGCGTCCACATGCTCTTTAATTGAGTCCTCTGCCCTGTCCTTTAAGAGCTGGTTATAAATTTCACAAAATTCTTTTTTTAAAATATTTCCAACTGGATTTAAAAAAGGATCTGACTGCTTGGAAAAAAAATCCTTTGCCTTGGGTGGATAGGTAGCCAATGCATAATTTACCCACTTCTCAATTATCTCGTCCTTTTTTGCTTCTAATGTTCCAAATACCCCACCCTTTAAATTTTTCAATTTTTTCTACTCCTAATCATCTGTTTAATTAAATCAATTTACTTTCAAATCATCTATTTACTAGTTGTTAATTTTTGAGATTCATAGCCTTAAGACTACATGGTGTCAAGTGAAAAAAGGAACATACACAGACACATATTCGCAATATTATATTAATAGTGTTTATAATTTTTAATGCTTATTCCATTAACTCCGAAACCTCAAGTTTTGATGTGTCTGTGTATGTGATCTGTGTCTGTGGATGGTCTTCGCCCTTCATCCTTCACCTTTCATCCTTCTACCTTTCACTATTCACTATCGCTATTCACTTGATCCATAACGGAGTTAAAGAAATAAGCAGATAATTTTTTTGTCATAATGGCCTAACACTTAATCCTCTCAGGATGAGTATAGACATTGAACCTGCCTTTTCTTAAAAAACCTATAAGTGTCAAACCCCATTTTCGTGCCAAATCCACAGCTAAAGAGGTTGGAGCAGAAAAACCAGCAAGGATTTGCACACCTAGCCTAGCTGCCTTTTGCACCATTTCAAAACTAAGACGTGAAGAACAAATGGCCAATAAAACCAGTGACCTTGTGTCATCATAGAGAATCTTTCCCAGGCACTTATCAAATGCATTATGCCGACCAACGTCTTCTCCAAAGCCCAACATCTCCAGTTTTTCAGAATAGACTGACACTGCATGCACACAGCCGGTTTTGTAAAATAAGTCCATTTTGGACTCAAAACTCTCTTTTATCTTAAATAGAGTTAGATAATCTATGACATTTCTGGCACATATCTGTGGTATATCCATAAAAATTTCGCCAAAATCCTGTTTACCGCAAACACCACAACTTGAATAGCTCTGGTGTACATTTGTTTTCCCTATTTCCCTATTATTAACCTTATTTAGTTCTACATAGACCCTGTCCCTGGAATCCTTACAATAATAAATATCCTTTATATCTTGAATACTATCAATTAAACCATTTGAAAACAATATACCCCTCACTAGATTTATGTCGTCATTTGGCAGTCTCATGGTCATGGAATAGACCATTTTGTCCACAAAGATTTCAAGGGGCCTTTCTATTGCCAAAATATCGTCCACATTTTCCTTAAATTCACCACCTTTAAATTTATATATCCTTTTTTTAACAACAAAACCCATAAGGTCTCCACCATAGTTTTAATATTGGACAAAACATATGCTTAGCAGTAACGTCCCGAAAAAATCCCAAGATATTATCAACAATATAAACTTTTACAATACAAACCCAAAAAACGTTAACAGGTCCTTTTTACGAACATTTTTAGCTCGAGTTTATCATCTTGATAAACTTGGGTTAAGTTTGACGCTATCACAGCAGGTAATGATAAATCAACAATTCCATGTGACAAAAAACAGCAAATCTACATATATTAATTCTCACCACTGAATTCTAACTATCTGCAATAGATACAACAAAAAGACTAGCTTTGACCTCCAAAGAGAGAGATTTAGAGGGTGTTTTTTTACTTCCTATTTATAAACATCTTGATTTTTATATAGATCCAATTTAAAAACCCTTAAGTTTTGATATCAGGACCTTTAGAAGAAATGAAAAAACAGGTAGTTCAACTACTAATCTTAATAATTGGCCTAAGCTATGTCTATGGATGTAGCCCAATAGACCTTTCCAAATACAGATCACATACAAGATTAAATATTCCAAAATCCTTTGAAAATACACTATACATGGATTCAAATTCTTCCTTTGTGAATTGGTATAAGAGACTAAATGATCCAAATTTAAATCATCTAGTTTCCTTAACCCTAAAAAAGAATCTAGATTTACAAATCGTCAAAAAGACCATCCAGGAACTAAAATACGAATTTCTAAAGGCTGGAACTAGACTGTATCCGACTTTGGATTTCCAGGGTGGCTGGATCAGACAAAGACAGACCTATAAAACCAAAACCATCACTGGAAAAGACATCAGTATAGTCAATATCTCAAATTCATTTAATACCAAAATAGTAGCCTCATATGAATTGGATTTTTGGAAAAAGATTCATTTTGAAAAGGAGGCTACTAGATTGGAATTTTTAAAGTCTAAGGAAGATGAAAATATTTTAGTCCAGTCAATTATCTCAACCTGTATTGAACATTATTTTGAATTAATGGCATTGAATGCTAAATTAGATTATTATGGAAAAAAAATAGAAATATTAAATACCTTAGATAGGATCTATGCCAGGCGATATAAAATTGGTCTTACAAATTTTTTTACATTACAATATTATAAGGATCTTTTATTAAAAAATGAAGTAATTTTTAAAGATCTAATAAAGCAAAAAAAATACACAGAGCAAAAGATAAACAACCTAATTGGAAGTTATCCTCATACTGGAAATATAAAGGTATCTCCATTTAATTTCAACATAGATAGACTGTATATACCAAAGATATTACCATCTGAGCTATTAAAAAGAAGGCCAGATATTAAAAAGTCAATGTTAAATGTTGAAGAAAAGCTGGCTAATTTGGGATATGCTAGATCCATTAGGTATCCATCCATTAATCTTTCTGCAAATGTAGGATATATATCAGACAAACTAAATACCCTAATCAGACCAGAATCAAGGATATGGGCTGTATCCTCGTCTTTATTATTTCCAATATTTAATATGAACAAATTAAAATACAACGAAAAACAAAAAATAGAGTCAGTTTATAAATCAATACTTGAATATCAAAAAACAGTACTAAATGGATTTTTTGAAGTAGAATCAACACTTATGGAGAGAAGAGAGCTGGAAAATATTTATAAGATATATAAAGAGGAGTTGAAAAACAAAACCCGTGAATATACCTATGAAAATTCCAGGTATAAAAATGGCATAGCCCAACTAACTGATCTTTTGGAAAAAAAATTAAGCCTTATTGATACTAAAATAAATATAATAGATACAAGGTTGGCTATTTTAAAAAATCAAGTACTCTTATTTAAGGTTTTAGGTGGAGACTATGTTACTGAGTAGGCAATGGAGCTTAAAACAATGAAGAAATCAACTCAATTTATTATTATATGTACTGTCTTTTTTCTTGGAATTACCATATTTATATTACTTACAAAACACAAGGCAAGACCCAAAAAGGCGTTAATAAAAAAGATTGTCCCCATTGTAAAGGTGATTGTAGCAAAATCCCAAAACTATCAGATGATAATTAAAGCAAACGGGGAAGTAAAACCTATTTCTATTGCAAATATTGTACCAGAAGTAAAAGGGCGAATCACGTACGTATCTCCCAACCTAAGACAAGGTAATATGGTAAAAAAAGGAGAATTACTTGTCCAGATAGATAAAAGGGACTATGAATTCGCCATGTCCAGGGCATTGGCAGAACTAAAACAGGCAAACTCCACATTAATACAAGTAAGGGAAGAGGCAAAACAGGCAAAAGAAGAATGGTATCTAACCCATAAAGAGATGAACATCCCTCCACTTGCTGCAAAACTACCTCAACTTGAGGCAGCCATGGCCTCTTTCCTGGCTGCAAAGGCAGGGGTTTTACAGGCAAAATTAAATTTAGAGAGAACGTCAATCCATGCCCCCTATTCTGGAATCGTATTAAAACGCAATGTTGATATTGGAAACACAGTATCCTATGGTCAAATCCTCTCCCAAATTTACCCAACTAAAGAAGTTGAGGTACATATTCCCCTTAGCATGTCTGATCTTGAATGGATAGATGTGCCTGGATATACTGTCCAGCCATCCAGTGAAGGATCTAATGTCACCATCGAGTATTCCATAGGAAAACAAAAAATCCAATTTCAAGGAAAGATTCAAAGGTCAATTGGAGAAATCGACAAAAATACAAGGATGTTATATGTAGTAGCAATTGTAAAAAATCCTTTTAAAAAAATCCCGCCACTACTGATAAATACCTTTGTAGAAGCAAAAATTAAAGGAAGACTATTAAAACATATTTTTTTACTTCCAATGGATGCCCTTTTTGAGGGAAAATTTGTTTTAAAGGTCATAGATAACCATATCAAAAAGACAAAAGTGAATATAGCTAAAATATTTAGCAATTCATTTATAGTCTTAGACGGTGTATCTGATAATGATAAACTAATCATAAGTCCCATGTCCGGTGATGTTGATGGTATGGAAGTAAAAATAGTGAGCAAGGGAATCAAATGAAATCCATAATATCGTGGTTTGTTAAAAATCATGTTGCGTCTAATTTATTAGTTTTATTTGTCATAATCGGTGGTATTATAACTATTTCAACTATAAAAGTAGAGATATTTCCAGAAACTGAGTTAGATAAAATATCCATATCTGTTACCTACGAAGGTGCTTCTCCTGAAGAAATAGAAGACAGTATAATCCTTCCAATAGAGGAAGCTATTTCAGGACTATCTGGCATAAAAGAAATGTCAGCTACTGCCAGTGAAGGATATGGTGTAGTTGTAGTAGATGTGATTAAAAATTGGGATGTATCTAAACTTTTAGATGATATAAAATCACAAGTAGATGCAATCACTACATTTCCAGAAGATGCAGACAAGCCCATAGTCAAACAACTGACTATAAAAAATAAGGTTGTATATCTTGCAATATATGGGAATACAGATGAACAGACCCTAAAATACACGGCCCAAAAAATAAAAGACGAGATCACTTCATTAAAAGGGGTATCCTTAGCAGAGATATATGGCGCAAAAGAAAACGAAATACACATAGAAATATCCCAGGATACTTTAGAGAAATACAATTTGAGTCTCCCAGAGGTAGCCAGAAAAATAAGAAATTACTCCCTGGATATCCCTGCTGGATATATCAAGTCTTCATCAGAAGACATCCTTATTCGCACAAAGGGTAAAAAATATTGGGCCAGGGAATTTAGATTTATTCCCATTATAACAAAACCAGATGGAGCAACAGTATATTTAAAGGATATTGCAAACATCAAAGAATCCTTTGATGATTCTGATCTGGAATTCAGATTCCAGGGAATGCCAGCAGTGCTTTTAGAGGTATTTAGAATAGGAGACCAGAATGCCCTGGAAGTTTCTTCCGTGGTTACAAATTATTTAAAAAAAATTAAAACATCCCTTCCACCAAATATCCACATAACAAAGTTCGAAGATAAGTCCAGGATATTAAAGGGCAGGATGAGGCTTTTATTTAAAAATTTGGGATTTGGTCTTATTTTAGTGGTATTGACTTTAGGATTATTTTTAGAAGCGAGGTTAGCCCTATGGGTTAGTGCTGGAATACCAGTGGCATTTATGGGGGCATTGCTTGTACTTCCCCAATTTAACGTATCCATTAATATGATATCCCTTTTTGGATTTATCATGGTCCTTGGAATCGTTGTAGACGATGCAATAATAATTGGAGAAAACGTGTACACAAAAAGGCAACAGGGGCTATCACCATATGAATCTGCAACTCAAGGAACAAATGAGGTTGCCACTGCAGTTATCTTTTCTGTTCTAACCACTGTTGCAGCCTTCTGGCCATTACTTTTAGGCTCTGGTCACATGGGAAAACTAATGAGAAATATCCCAATTGTTGTGAATTTAGTGCTTATTGCATCACTTATAGAGGCCATTTTGATACTTCCTTGCCATCTTTATGGAACCACAAAAAAACATTTAAAGCCAAAGAAAAAAATGGCAGACAAGATCTTGAAAAAATTTGTTCATGGTCCATACAAAAGAATTCTAACCATGTGTGTTAAATATCGATACATAACCCTATCTATGGGGCTGGTTATAATAATTATATGTTCTGGACTATGGTTTGGACATATCATCAAATTTACCTTTTTCCCAAAAGTAGAAGGTGAGACAATGATATGTTCAGTGACCATGCCCCCTGGGACACCCATATCCAGAACAGAAAAAATTGTAGAAAAAATAAGGGACATAGGCCTTGAGGTAATAGAAGAGGTGGAGAAAAAAAGAGACAAGACTAGGCCTCCTTTACTAAAATATGTGCTTACAATACTTGGCGCACAAATCTCCATAAGGGGTCATGGAGAAGATTCAAGTGGCCTGGGTAGAAACAGGGGTCAAATACTAATGCAACTACTGGAGGCAGAAAAAAGAGAAATCTCAACAGAATATCTTGTATCTTTGTGGAGAAAAAAGGTTGGAGAGATACCTGGTGTTGAGTCACTTACATTTAGTGGAGAATTATTTAGTTTTGGCAGTCCCATAGCTATTAACCTATCGTCACCTGACTACGAACAACTTAAAAAGGCTGTGGAGGACTTAAAAAAAGAACTATCAAAAATAAATGGGGTATTTGATATAGACGATAGCTTTCTTCCTGGAAAAAGGGAAATTAAGATTTATCTAAAACCCCAAGGGAAAAGCCTTGGGATATCTGTAGCTGATCTGGCTACCCAGGTAAGGGGTGCTTTTTTTGGATCTGAGGCCTGTAGATTTGTTAGGGGGAAAAATGAGGTAAAGGTAAAAGTGATGTATCCAGACTGGGAAAGAAGAGTACTGGTTAGTCTAAAGAATATGAAAATAAAAACGTCTTCTGGAAACTTTGTGCCCATAAAGGAGGTTGCGGATTTTAAGGTATCTAGAGGTTACAATTCAATATCCAGGAAAGATAGAAAGAGGATAATTACTGTATATGCAGACGTAGATGAGTCGGTGGCAAATGCTAATGAAATAAGAAATTACGTAACTAGCTCTATATTGCCAAAGCTCATGGGGAAATACAATGATCTTTACTACTCACAAGAAGGAGAAGGCAAGGAACAGCAGGAATCCTTTCAGGATATAATTAGAGGATTCATTATTGCAATGTTTGCTATATACACCTTGCTTGCAATACCATTAAGATCATTTACACAACCACTGGTGATTATGCTAGCAATCCCCTTTAGCTTTGTTGGTGCAATTATTGGCCACATGATTATGGGACTTAATTTAACTATCTTAAGTATGTTTGGCATGGTGGGACTTGCGGGGGTGGCAGTAAATGACTCACTTGTATTAACAGATGCAGCAAATAATCTGTCTGGAGATCCTGAAAAAAGGGCCATTGAAGCAGGAATTATGAGGTTTAGACCAGTCCTTTTAACATCCCTAACCACCTTCTTTGGGCTAGTTCCCATGATCCTGGAAAAAAGTATCCAGGCACAATTTTTAATCCCAATGGCTGTAAGTCTGGGATTTGGAATTCTATTTGCTACATTTATAACACTTATAATTACACCCTGTTCTTATGTGATTTTGGATGATATTGTAAAAATACTCTCTACTTCAAAGAAGTAAATTGAAGATTATATTGAAAGGGTGCATTCCCACGTGAAATGCACCCTTTAAGCCCAAGTTTATCAAAATTGATAAAATCGACTTAGATTACGTGTCCCTTCCATACACATCCTGCAGTCTCACAATATCGTCCTCTCCAAGATATGAACCCACCTGGACCTCTATAAAAACCAACGGTATCTTACCTGGATTTTCAATCCTGTGGACACATCCAAGGGGCAAGTACACATATTGATTTTCTGATAACAAAATCTCCTCATCATCCCTTGTAACCTTTCCTGTTCCCTGGACAACCACCCAATGTTCAGATCGATGAAAATGCTTTTGCAGAGAAAGGATAGCCCCAGGATTCACCACAATTCTCTTAACCTGATACCTCTTACCCATCTCAAGGGTCTCGTATGAGCCCCACGGCCTGTAAACCTTTCTATGGTGATATGCTTCTTCTCTATTTTGTTCCTTTAATTTAGCTACTATCTTTTTAACTTCCTGAACCCTATCCTTTTTCGATACCAATATGGCGTCTTTAGTGACCACCACTACTTCATCTTCCAGCCCAACAGTACCAACTAAAATATCCTGGGCATCCACGTAACAGCCCTTTGTGTCAATACTGACAACACTTCCTTTAAATACATTTCCATCATCATCTTTTTCACCTATATCCCACAGGGAATACCAAGAACCAACATCGCTCCATGGGCTCTCTAAAGGTACTACCACTGCATTTTTGGTCTTTTCCATTACAGCATAGTCAATGGAATCTTCCCTGCACTCCAGAAATGATTTCTCATCCAGGGTCAAAAATTTATCCTTTCTTTTTCCCTTTTCCCATGCCTCACGGGCCTTTTCATATATATCTGGTGCATATTCTTTAAGCTCAGACAGATACGAATCAGCCCTGAACAAAAACATACCGCTATTCCAAAAATAATCTCCACTCTCCAGATATTTTTTTGCTGTATCTAAATCTGGTTTTTCAAAAAAGGCATCCACATAAAAGACCCCCTCTGATGCCTTGTGACCTTTCTTAATATAGCCATATCCAGTTTCAGGTGTGGTTGGTACTATCCCAAATGTAATAAGCCTTCCTCTCTTGGCCTCACGAACACCTTTCTCAATTGCATCCTTAAATCTTTCTATCCTATCAAGATAATGATCAGCAGGAAGTACTAACAGAGTAGGCACCTTATAATTGGATTGGGCTTCAAATGCAGCAACAGCTATTGCTGGAGCTGTGCTCCTTGGCTCTGGTTCAATTATAATTTCTCCAATCTCTTTTGATAGTTCAGATACCTGGGATATCACCAAAAATCTGTGGTCCTTATTTGTCAAAAACATTGGTGGGGTTTCTATATTTAATTCATCCAACCTGAGTACTGTATCCTGAAGCATGGTCCTGTTATTTACAAGGGGCATAAATTGCTTTGGGAACCACTTTCTGGATTTGGGCCAAAGTCTTGTTCCTGATCCGCCACACAAAACAACCGGTACAATCATATAACACCTCCTTTTTTGATCATGGATTATGAATTCCTATTTTCACCCCCAGCCAGAAATAACCTGGTGACCTGAACAGTTATTTTCTTCAAGTATTCCCTACTATTTTTCATTGCATTATTAAGTGAAATTGGTCCAGGAACCATAGAAAAAACTGACACTATCCCAATATCATATATTCTGTTATAATTTAATTCCTGATCTATGGACCCAGCAATGGCAACACAGGGAACTTTATATTTTTTTGACGTGGTAGCTACCCCGTATGGGCCTTTTCCATAAAAAATCTGATTATCCAGTTTTCCTTCACCAGTTATAACCAGATCAGCACCTTTTATCTTATCATCAAGACCTGTTAGTTCCTTCATTACCTCAATCCCTTTTTCAAGACGTGCCCCTAAAAATGCATAGAGCCCAGCACCAAGCCCACCAGCAGCTCCACCACCTGGTATTTTAGTAATATCCATTCCAAGTTGACTTTTGATTATTTCTGAGAGGTTTATAAGCCCTTTTTCCAATAGGTTTATCATATCTTCAGTTGCTCCTTTCTGTGGCCCATAGACCCTGGTTGCACCATTATCTCCAATTAGAGGATTTTCCACATCACACACAACTATTATCTCTGTATCCTTTATTCGTTCATCTAACTTTGATAGATCTATTTCATTAATCTTTATTAGATTCCCACCGCTGGGAACTAGTTCATTTTTATCTTTATCTAAAAACCTAACACCTAAGGCTGCAGCCATTCCTATTCCACCATCATTTGTTGCGCTACCCCCTATTCCCACAATTATTTTTTTTGCTCCAAGGTCAATGGCCTTTTTTATTAGCTCCCCTGTTCCATAGGTAGTGGTCTTTGTTGGATCCTTCTCATTATCTTTGATGAGAGCAATTCCACTTGCCCTGGCCATTTCAATTGCAGCCAGTTTTTCCCTTTCAACGAAACAGAGTTCAGACACTATCTCCCTAAAAAGGGGATCTTTTACCCTACATTTTACAATTTCTCCATCAAAGATATCCCTTAAGACCTCTAATAAACCATCACCACCGTCTGAAAATGGAACCTTTTGTATTTCAACACCTCGAACCTCTGCCAAGATTCCCTCTGCCATTATATTGGCTGCATCCTTAGCAGAAATAGAACCCTTGTATGCATTAGGCGCTAATACTATCTTCATTTTTCTTTGCCTTTCTTATCTTTTTTAGCATTTGTTTAGCAGAATAGTTCATATACCTATCGATCATTGAATAGAGGTATCTCATGGCAAAGAAATATCCCCTCAGGGCAATGGTGGTTGTGTAACATATTACCCTGCTGGTCCATAGTTTAAAGATAAGCTCCTGCCAATCTTCATCTGTGGCATCAAAATGCTCAAGCAACACAAAATAGGCCTCTCTCCATGTATGTTCATCCATAAAACTAAATGAAGGCGCCTTCTTGTTTGCCAGCAGGCCATCTCTTACCCTTCTGGGAAATAAGTCCAAGAGTTCTTCCATTTTAGAAGTCCAATTTTCCATTAACAGACTTAAAGAGCCCTCTATGTCAAATCCTATTTTTTCAAACACATCAGGAGGGACATCATGGGGATGTTCTGCCCTATGAACAATACCTCCATTACACACAGATATATTCTCCATATCAGGATTTTTTGAGGTGAGTGAAAAGGACTTATCCTTTAGGGACTGAATTGTATCAAAACACTCTACCAGCATGGTCTTCAGATCTGTTAGCTTTCCATAGAGTTTGTGGAGTTTTCCTTCTGAGATATATGTCTCAAGCATGGGATATCCGTACTTCACACTGTAAAAGGTATACATTGTATCAACTCCCCAATCACTCCTTGAAATAACGTCCTCTTCTTTTAGCAGCTTTTCCACCACTGATCTGTGCATCAAAAGTTCACCACCAAGGGGCTGTTCTATCCATGGAAGTTCAGAGGTAGGCCAGAGTAAAGCAAACCCTGTCTTTGTAATCATCCAGGTTATCATGGCATCTGTTGATGCCCTTGGGAAATAGTGCCTAACCACAGGATATCCCATATCTGACCCTTCCAATGCCTTTGTAATCCAGTGCTGACCAAAGGTTGTAATATCAGAATCAAAAAACAAGATCCTCTGTGCATCAGTCTCTTCTAAAAAGTACTTTAAGGCAGTATTCATTCCATCGCCTTTACCAGGCCTTTTATTCCCAAGTCTTTCCTGTAATATAAGATTTATCTCTGTGTTGGTCTCCATTTTTATTGTGGGAATGTTTTGCTCCAGGCTCCTATATGTCTCTTCCTTCTCAACACCCACACACAGGACCTCTTCCACCCTTGGATGCTCAGCTGCAATTTTAACATTATTTAAAACCACCTGAGGATTTTCTTTTTTAAATGGAAATACAACTAAACACATAATCTCCCCCTTTTTTGAAAGGTTACACATAAAGTAAATATAGGAACAAAACCTAGATAAAAAGTAGTTATATTATATTTATTAATCACACCAAATGAAAAATCAATACACCAAGTTTGCCTTTTTAAAAAATTTCATGTAAAGAAAGAGGGACTTGAAACCTACATTTAACAGTTTACTATAATTAAAATCGCTTAACACAAACCATAGATTAATTCAAGCATATAGAAACTTTTCCCACAGGAGGATGGATCTAATGAGAATAGAGACTTTTAGATATACAGAAAGGCTTGGAGCTGTTCTTTTAAGGGACGTGCAGAAGGTAATTGAACTTGATTCTGGGCTAGAAGATACAGAAAGTGAAGAGGCACGGGGGGTGTTAAAGGTCAGTGAATCCACCATTCATGAGATGCAGAGGCAAATGGTCATAGTGATTCCCACAAAAAACGAAAAACTGAGATTATTTGAAAATTGCATAAGCGGTATTCCCCACGAATGTCTAAAGATCATTGTTTCAAATAGTGATACCAGGCCCATTAATAGGTTTGAGCTGGAAAAAGAGACATTGCAACAATTCTGTGAATTTTCTAAAAGGCGCGCAATAATTGTACATCAAAAGGATCCCATTATTAGCAGGGCACTCCAAGAGGCAGGGTATGATGACCTATTGGACCAAGAGGGCATGGTCAGGGACGGAAAGGCAGAGGGAATGATAATTGGAATCTTGCTAACAAAATTTTTTAATAAGGATTTTATTGGATTTATTGATGCAGACAACTACTTCCCTGGTACTGTACTAGAATATGCAAGGGCATATGCTGCAGGCCTAAACATTGCCAAATATGAACAGTGTATGGTAAGGATACTCTGGAGATACAAACCCAAGATCCATGAGCAGGGGCTGTATTTTAAAAGATGGGGAAGAGTATCTGAGATAACAAACAGGTGTTTAAATTCCCTGATATCCTTTGTAAGTGGATTTGAAACAGATGTTATAAAGACAGGAAATGCAGGAGAACACGCAATGTCTCTAAGCCTTGCTGAGTCCATCCCATATGCATCAGGGTATGCAATTGAACCACAAGAACTCCTATCTCTATTTGAAGAATATGGAGATATTCCACATCTTGGCAATCACAAGAATGGATTTAAAGGGATTGAAATACTGCAAATTGAGACAAGAAATCCCCATCTACATGAAAATAAAGGGCAGGAACACATAAATAACATGCTACTTGCATCACTTGGATCCATATACCACAGCGAAGTGTGCCCGGAAGAAACCAAAAACCTGATATTAGAAGAGCTTCAAAGACAGGGGCTACTAAAGCTAGGTGATGAGCCACCAAGACCAAAATTAATAAGGGCGCCAAAGGAAATTAACTTTGAAAGGTTCAAAGAAATAGTAGGAGAAAATATTGAAAGATACATAATAAAATAATCTGCTTATTTCTTTAACTCCATTATGGATCAAGTGAATAGTGAATAGTGATTAGTTTTTAGTTGTTAGTATAAGGGCGAAGGATGAAGGTAGAAGGGCGAAGAGCACCTAAAACTTTTAACCTTGAACGTTGAACATTGAACTTTATACACAGACACATCAAAGCTTGAGAATTCGAGGTTAAGGGAATAACCGAATAAAATAAATGAACATGCCCAAAATAGTCATCTTTACAGATATAGATGGAACCATAATGGATTTAACTGATTTCTCAGTGGATCCAGTATTGGACATAATCCCTGAGGTAAAAAAAAGAAATATCCCAATTATACTTACCTCTGCAAAGACAAGGGCTGAACAGGAAAAAATAAGAAAAGAGTTGAAAATAAATGCTCCTTTTATTGTAGAAAATGGAGGAGGCATCTACATCCCTAAAGGGTATTTCAACTTTTGTCTAAATAAAGCAATTGAAAACACTTATCATATACAAAATGGGAAAGATTATATTGTTGTTTGTATTGGTAGAGATTATACTAGCATAAGAACCATTTTAGAAAAAATTAGAAGGGATGCAAAGATACCATTTATAGGTTTTGGTGACCTCAGCGTAGAAGAAGTATCTCAACTAACAGGACTGGATTTAGAAAACTCAACACTTGCAAAACAAAGGGATTTTGATGAGACAATCGTGATAGACAAAAGATATCTACCCGAATTAAAAGAACAGCTTGATATATTCGGACTCCAGTGTGTATTTGGGGGGAGATTTTTTCATATACTTGACAGAGGTGTCTCAAAAGGCAAATGTGTAGATTTATTAAAAGATCTCTATGAAAAAAACTACAAAAGGAAAATTTTGACAATTGGTATTGGAGACAGTGAAAATGACCTTAGCATGTTAGAAGAGGTGGATATTCCCATCCTGGTAGAGAAAAAAGGAGGGGGGTTTGCCCTTATTAATCTTCCAAAACTGGTCAGGGTAAAAGGAGAAGGGCCAGTTGGATGGAGGGAAGCTGTATTAAATATCCTTGAAAAATACCCCTCAAACGATTGACTTTGGTTGTTAACTACTATTATAGTCATGCGCAACTGCTTAATTTACAGGGATATGGGATAAGTGCTCCTACAAAAGTTTACTTAAAATGAAACATAGTGGAGGATGGTAGATGGCCAGTGAAAAGTGTATTAATATCGCTATTGCAGGACTTGGAAATTGCGCCAGTTCTCTTATACAGGGAATATATTATTACAGCGATAATTACAGGCTCTCAAATTCAATTGGGCTCATGCATCCTGAAATGAATGGATACAAGCCAGAACACATAAAGGTAGTTGCAGCCTTTGATATTGATAAGAGAAAAGTGGGAAAGGATATATCGCAGGCAATATTTGAACTTCCAAATTGTACCAAGGTATTTTTTGATGAAATTCCCAAGCAAGGTGTGAAAGTTGAAATGGGTAAGGTGTTAGATGGACTATCTGACCACATAAAAGATTATGAAGACAAATATACATTTTTGCTATCAGATGAGAAAGAGCTGGAAAAAGAAGACATAGTCTCTATATTAAAAGAAAGGGAGGTGGATATCCTTTTAAATTACCTTCCTGTTGGTTCTGAGCAGGCCACAAAATTTTATGCACAATGCGCACTTGAAGCAAATGTGGCCTTTATAAATAACATTCCTGTATTTATTGCCAGTGATAAAAACTGGGCAAAAAAATTTGAGGAAAAAAATCTACCTATCCTTGGAGATGACATAAAATCCCAGGTAGGGGCCACCATAGTCCACAGGACACTCACTGATCTTTTTAAGAAAAGGGGTGTAAAGCTAGATAGGACATATCAGCTAAATATGGGAGGTAATACTGACTTTTTAAACATGTTAAATAGGGAGAGGTTAAAGTCCAAAAAGATTTCAAAGACAGAGGCAGTACAATCAGTGACTGCAAAGAGACTGGAAGACGAAAATATTCATATTGGGCCAAGTGATTATGTCCCATGGTTGAAAGACAATAAAATATGTTTCATTAGAATGGAAGGGAAATTATTTGGAGATGTTCCCATGAATATTGAACTAAGGCTCTCTGTGGAGGACTCTCCCAATTCAGCAGGTGTTGTAATAGATGCAATTAGGTGTGCCAAGATCGCCCTTGACAGGAATATAGGAGGTCCTCTTTTAGGACCCTCATCCTACTTTTTTAAACATCCTCCAGTCCAATATACCGACAGTGAGGCATATGAAGAGGTGGAAAAATTCATAAGGGGATAGAAAAAAGGGCACATACATGTGCCCTTTTTTATTTTTCTTGAAATATCAACTCATTTTGGGATCCATCAAAGGTAATAAAATCCCCTGATATTTTCTTTTCCTCTCCAAATATATTCCTGGCAATATAAGATGAATCCTTTTTTGTCACAAGTTCCACTGACTCCATAACCTTTTCCTTGGATCCATCCTTTTTAATAAAAACCAAACTGTAGTCACACATAAAAAGCCTCCTTATCCCGAGTTTATCACTTTGATAAACTCGGGTTATAAATTTTTCAATGCCTCTTCTATTTCTCTATTCATATTTTCTGTGTGTTTGACCAGATTCATAATATAGTGTGCAGCACTATCAAGGCCATTTGACTTTAGTTCTTCTGCCAGTTTTTTATATTCCTCCATGTGCTTTTCATTATGTTCCATCCAGTGTTCCAACCTCTTTCTTACCTTTTCAATATATTCCATAATAACCTCCAGTTAACTTTAAATTTAGTCTAAATCATCTAAAGTAAGCCCCCTTTCCACTAACTTTAGCCTGATTTCTATAGGAGACATATTCTTTTTTTCTCCTATCTTTTTTATGGATTCAAACTCTGGCCTTTTATATGAGCTATTTTTAAACTTGAATTCCTTTAAATTTAAATCACCTGAACTTGTAGAAATAGAACAGCTATGTCTATCTAACTTTACTCTCTTTGTCTTAGTAAGCCTAATACCCAAAGAGAGGGTATTTTTAAAAACAAAATTTAATACATCATTTAATTTATGCTCAAGACATATTACTTTTAAAAGACCAGATGGTCTATTTTTCTTCATAATCCCTGGCACATAAAAAACATCGAGGGCTCCATGTTGTAGAATTGAGTCAAATAAAAAACCTATTTCTTCTCCAGTCATGTGGTCTATATTGGTCTCCAATACATAGACCTCATCTTCTAAAAAATCGTGTCTAATATCCCCTGCTTCTTCAAATAAAATACCCCTTAAGATATTTGGAATAGTAAGATCCATATGTCCAATGCCAATACCATCTAAAAGAATCTTTCCCTCTGGCTTTTTAGTAAAAGAATCAACAGCCTGATCCAATATAAGGGCCCCAGTTGGAGTTACAAGTTCCTTTTGTTCAGGTGTAAAGTATATGGGCTTATCTTTTAAGAGCTTTAAGGTGGCTGGGGCAGGAAGGGGAATTTCACCATGTTCGCATAATACATGTCCTTCAAACAAGGGAATTTTTGATGAATAAACCTTAGATACATTGAGTTTTTCAAGGGCAAAAAAGCATCCCACCACATCAACTAAGGTATCAACGGCTCCAATTTCATGAAAATGTATACTGGATATTGATACCCCATGTACCTGGGATTCAACCTCTGCTAATCTCTTAAAACTATTTATTGATTTTTGTTTTACTGTAGCACTTACATTTAACCTTTCAACAATTTTATGTAAATCATATAGGTTTCTAAATCTCTGGTCCCTAGCATATTTAATATCAACTCTTGTTCCAGAAAAACCCTTTGTCCGCCTCTTTTGATAATTTATCTCAACTGAGACTACTTCAGAGATGATCAGCTCCAACTCTTTTAGGTCCACTCCAAGATCAGCCATAAGAGATAAAAACATATCTCCGCTGATTCCACCTATTGGTTGAATATATAATGTCCTTTTATTCATACAAGCTACCTTACTTCTCTATTCCATCCCTTGCCATAACCCCTTTTTCATAATAGTGCTTTATTTCCCTCATCTCAGTAACCAGATCAGCAAGGTCTATAATCTGTTGTGGGGCATATCTACCAGTTAAAATGAGTTCAACATCCTCTGGTTTATTTTTTATTATATCTACAACTTCATCAACAGAAAAAAGTTTATAATAAAGTGCAATATGGATTTCATCCAATATTACAACATTATATTTTCCACTATTTATAATCTCTTTGGCTTCTGCTAATCCTTCCCTGGCACGTCTTATATCTTCTTCAGTTGGATCGTTGTATATAAAACACGACCTGCCAAATTGTTTAATGGTAATGAGATCATCAAACCTCTTTAAACTATCAAGCTCACTATAGTGCATTCCTTTTACAAACTGACCTATAAAGACCTTTAGATTTGCACCTGCGGCCCTAACAGCAAGCCCGATTGCTGCTGTTGTTTTTCCCTTTCCATTGCCAGTATAAACCTGTACATAACCCTTCATATAAACTCCTTATGTGTTTGTTAATTATCCCTTTAAATTCATTAAGACCTATTTTTTTTATCAATTTGTAAATAGCTGAAAAATCATCGTTTGCCATTACATAATCAAAAGTCTTTGCAAAGAGTTCTTTTACAACAGCGCCTGTCAATAAATTCTTTTTGAGCTCATATGCTAAATCCTGGAAAAAGTGAAGCTCTTTGTTGATAAGGGTTTGGAAAAGTGGGTGGAAAAATCTCCCATTAATAAATTTTCCTTGTTTGCATTTAATACCAAGGGATTGTACCCCCCAACTAAAAAAATATCTAGCACGCTGCTGACCTGTCAAAAATACACAGGAATATAATGTCTGCTAATTTTATACAGGTGATAGACCCTTGGCAACTAATACCCTTAACCCTTCACACTTAGCCCAAACTTATCAAAATCATAAACTTTGGTTAGGAAAAATATAGCCATTAAAACCACCTGGAATAATTAAATGTAATTGATTTTAATGTCTCTGCCACTCCACCAGTATTTTTTGAATATCCAACCTCAAAACTAAGCTGATCTTTCCCAAACAATATTCCTCCCAAACCAATATTCGCTCCAATGGATAGATTGGAAACAGAATTATAGCCAATATCTACATTAACAAAAGGCTTCCAGGTCCTTGTATAGGAATCTCTATGTTCATAGCCAAACAAAAATCCAGTTCCAATTAAATAAAAATCTTCAGGTAAAAATTTTACATCAGTGAGCTTTGAAATCTTCTTTATATTCCCTTGTGTATTTTTTTCTAAATAATCTGAATATTGTCCAAAAGTCCTTATGGTAAAATCTGGATAGGAGACCCTAAATTTTTTTTGTAGTTCCATATAGACAGTTTGCCCCCTGCCTAAATACTCTTTATCCTGAGAATAAAACCTAGATAAGGATGTTAAAAGGGAGATAGAAAAGCTATTGGACAAGCTGTAGCTCCCTGAAAATTCTAAGCTATCTTGCATACCGCCAATATTTAGATATTCAGTTTCAATGGATTCTTTATTTTTATAGATTCCATAACCAATATTTAATTTTCTTGTCACCCTTAAATCTTGTTTGAAAAATAGGTGTAGGTTGTCATTTAGGCGTGAAAAATATCCACCACCTAATACAATTAAGCCACGTTTTGTGAGCTTTTCCACAAAAAGGGTAAGTTTTTTGCCTGAAGGGGTCTTATCAAATACATCTTTATCCTTGTCTACAACCTGAGCAAAGGAAGATTCCATCCCAAGACCAAAACCTGAATCAACAAGTTTATAATTTAAAGACATTTTTTCTGTGAGCTGAGTAAAACTCTTTCTTGTCTGAAAAGTAGATGTCAATTTAAAGGAGTTTCCATTTTCAACAATTAGATCCCTTAGTTGTTTGTATATTAAAAAATCGTATGGTCTTTGTTGAAACTCCTCATATGCAACATTTATTGCCTTTTTTATTTGATATGTATTTGCCAGTGCTTCTATCCTGTCCCTTGATGGTAAAAGCTCAGAATATCTTTCAAGTACCTCTTTTTGTAGAAGCCTATAATCTCTATTTAATGCATAACTAAGTAACATCCATGGTTGTAATGTGTATTTATTTATCCTTGAAAGATATGAGGCCTTATCCTGTCTATCTTTTGCATATAGATATGAAATGTATATGTCATCATAGGTGGGCTTGGGTAATATTTCTTTTGCTTTGATAAGTAGGTTTTCATATTCATTGATAGGCATAAAATCCATAGCTATGGATAAGTAATTTTGTATAAATATTGGATCATTGATTAGATAGGGATTGGAATTTAAAGTGTTTTTCATGTTTTTATAAGAGATGTACCTTAAGTTTCTTGATTGTTGTTCTTTACCTAATATATAAAGTGCATCTGCAACAATTATTGGGTCAGGACTTTTCATTTTTCTAATTAATTTCATAGCAGAAGTACCGTCCCTTAACTGAATATATGCAGTTGCAAATGCAGAAATAAGATCTGGGTTTTCCTGATATTTTTTGTAAGAGGCTATAATCTTTTTTAAGAGGCCAGGATTATTCATAGAAATAGCCAGATAAATGTAATTTTGCAATAGATCAGTGGAAAATCTTTTTTGTAGTGCAGTTTCAATCAAACTAATTGCTTCTTTAAAATTTCCTGTTTTTTGTAGAGCAGTTGAGAAATAAAAAACAATTGATGAATTTTCCATAAGCCTATTTATTTCATCTTGGCTTAGGTTTTGATATATGTTTATTATCTCTTTCCACATAGAATGGGAATATCCAATAAATAAGGCTCTTGATAGCAAATTAGTACTTTTTATCCTTTGATATCCCAAAATACAGACAGAAAATGCTTCTTTGGGATCCTTTATAAATTTTGTCATGGAAACCCTTAAATAATCTACTTCTCTTTTGCTTTTTAACTGTATAAGTTTTTCTGAAGCCAATGCTGCAGTTTCATGATCTTGTAACATCCATGCAAGATCAGATAGTGTTTCTAGATAATCAACGTTTTTAGTTTTGGATATGTTTTTTATATGGCCTTTTAGTATATTTAGTGCCTGCTTGAAATCCCTTTTTGCATAATACACATTTGCCATTATTAAGATATCATCTTCATTTAATTTGTATCTTTTTTCCTTTTCTCTTAATTTTCTAATGGTATTTTCTGTATCTCCCATGGCAAAATAAAGCCTAATTAGTGTATTTATGGATTCTTCAGTATCCTTTTTCTCAAGTAATTTTATTAAGTTGTCTATATCACCGAGCTGTGTATAGATTTCAACTAGTTGATTCCATTTATAATTTACATAGGGAAGCACTTCTTTTGAAATATCATATCTTTTGAGTCCCATAGATAATCTAAACAAATTCCTGGCAACTTCTCTGTCTTTCTTTAATTTAAATGCCCTATATAGAATGTTTAGAGCCTTTTTAGGCTTACTATTCCACAGAAGTATCTCCCCATATTTTTTTAAAAACCACCAATTATATGGGTATAAATTCACTGCCTTTTCAGCAATTGCCTCAGCCTTGTCCAGCTCTCCTGCATATGTGTATGCATTAATTATGAGATTTAATAGTTCTGAAAGCTTTTCTTTGGATATATGAAGATTTTGTTTTATTGATATAGGGGGAGAAGATTCTAATATTATTCTATTTGGTATGTAAAATGCGTTTCTAATAAACGCTGAAGAAAAACCAAGATTTTTTAGCTTACTGAGATAGGGGATTAGATTTTTAACAGTTGACTCAACTCCTAGTCTAATTACATAAAATTTTCCTATCTTTTCAATCCTAATATTTGCATCTACTTTTTTAGACAGTTTATAAAATATCTCTTTACACTCATCTAAGGACTGGCTTGATGTTACTTGGATAGAATAAATTTTGTGATTTTGAGACTCAAGATTTAGTGGTATAAAAAAGATAAATATAAAAACAGCAAAAAATTTTTTAATCACCTTATAAGCCCTCTTAGCTTTGCTATTCTGTCTGCTATTAAGGATGCAAATTTAGGGGCATTTAAAGACATAGCGCTTTTTATTATAAATATATTATCATCTATATTATTTCTAAATAATGGAAAATATGTTGATATTAAGTTTTTTGCAAGATCAATGTCTTTATTATAAATAGATAGATTTATCAATTTTTTTATAATGGATTTCTGAGTTTTTGGATCATTAATCATATTGATTAATTCATTTGAATACAACCTAATAAATTTTTTGTTATTAGATAATATGGCACTTTCAAGCAAATATGAAATATATTTTGATTTATCTTTACTTTTATTAAAATAATTCATTAATTTTTTTGCTATTAAAAAAGATTTTTTGTAATTTTTATCATAATAATAAAAGTGGTACAAAATATTTAACGTATCTTCATCATTTGATTTTGCTTCTACCATCCTCGCAAGAACTCTCGCGTTTTTAAAATCCCTTATATTAACTGCGTCAAAAAAGGCAATCTTTAGCCACTTATTGCTATTTGTAATTTGAGCAAGCCTAAAGGATATCTTTTTTGCAAGATAAGGTAGATTCATTGATTTTGCCTCATTATATGCTTGCTCAAGTTCTTGTTCATTTTTTGTTAAGTAGATATATTCATCTAAGTTTGACTTCATTAACTTTAGGTATCTTTTCTTTAGTAGTAAATCTTCAGTAGCAAAATATTCCCTTTTCCAAATATTGTATTCTATCCAGAGGGCATCTTTAATATATTTGTTGTATGTAGCACCATACAATTTTAATTTATCAAGTAATGACTCTGCCTCATCTATTCTACCAAGTGACAAATATTTTTTTAGTATTGCAATCTTGATATCTGAGTTAGAATGAGATTTGCTTAAGGCTTCTAAATATTTTATTGTTAAATCTATGTTAATATCATTTTTAGCTAGTATCAATTTGTTAAACAATCCCTTTGGAAATGCAATATACATAAAAATAAAAATTATGGAGACAAATCCTATAATTTCACTGGGATTGAATATTTTAATTAGTGCATATTGCCTTGATAATTGCACTTTTCTTGCCTTTATAAAAAATTTTGTTGTTTTTAGTTGTTCTTTTTTTATGATTAATAAATACCTTACATCCCCTTGCTTCAAACTCAGCTTCCAGTGGCACATAACTAGCTAGTTTAAGTTTATATATATTTCCTTCTTTTATAAACGATTTTACTTGTCCATTGGTACTAATAAGCCTAAATTAGGCTTATTAGATGAAAAAGTGACATAATAATCTCCCTTATCATCTAAATGTATATAGTAATATCCATTGTATTCATTGTAGCCAATGACTCCTTTACTATTTTTTATGTCTGGATAACCCCATTTTTTAGGGATTCTTAGGGTCTTAAGATACCCATTATTTTTTATTCTAAAACCCCTATTTTGGGGAATTATGACAGTTTCCCTAAAGTCAAGGACCTTTTTAGCATAATCGGACAAAAATTGCGGATTTGTTTTTTGAGATTTAACATAATTATAAACTGTCTTTAATGCATTTAATGATGCATATTTTTGCCCAGAATAAAAGTGATAATATATGGATATTGGTTTTATGCGTTTTGGTCTATCTGTTAATTTAAAGGTTTGTATTACATTTCTATATCCCCAAAATGGCCCAGTCCAGAGATTAGTATAGATATTTTCATTTTGCATGGGCGCATACACTTGAAAATAAGGGCCAAAATTTATGCCTAATGGGGCAATCCTTGATAAAAATGGCTCTATATTTGTGATGGTGGTATCACCCCCATTCACGTTAAAGATTTTTAAAAAATATGTTTGTTTTATCCCGTCTAATCCTGGGCTGCAGTCGCCAGTCCAGAGAAAGACCTTCACTTTTTTTGAACCACTAGTTAATCTCTTGTTAATATAGTCCACAGAACCCTTTATCTCTCTAATTAGACTGAAGTTGTAGTTAGGGATAGGAAGGTTGTATGTACCTTCTTTGGTTTTTCCTTTTAAAAATTTTTTGCTCAATAGTTGCCAATCAAAAGGGTGAGAGAAGCTGTGGGAAGCCACTTCTACATAGGGTAATCTAAATATGGATTTTGCAATATTTTCCAGTCTATGTGACTTTGATGGATAGAGTCCCCAGGGTGCAGTTTCCCCCTCTATAATAGATACTGTATGAGGTATTTTGTATCTCTTTAAAATTTCATCTCTTATAATTTCTCCATTTGTCCTTGATGGGTCAAGTTCTGAGTCTCCAAAAAAACCGTCACCATCTATGTGTGCAGTAATTATCCTTCTTCCGTTTTCTGTTGTGGTATCAGGGATGGGGAATTTTATATTAAAGATGAGTTTAAATATTTTCATTGGATCGTAGGTCCAATATTCAGTTTCTGAATTTAAAAAAGAGCTGGAGATGGCATATCCACCCCATTTTGTTATTGCAAATGGGATGTGTTTTTGACCCAATTTGTTTTTGGCAATGACTATTGGGGTACACTCTTCACATTGAATAAGATTGTCTGTGTAAGAAACTATAAGTGGAGCTTCAAATCCACAGCCATTTTTTTTATAAACTATATTAAAAGAAGATAATTCATTTACTTTGTTAGGCTCAGTAGATAATTTAAATTCCTCTAAATTCTCTGTAGGAATATCTTCAATAAAAAATATTTTTAGGCCTGAATTTTTTGCATCTATTAACCACTTTATTAAATGGCTAGACCACTTTTTTATAAACATGGAAACAATTCCTGCATATCCAGCATTTAAACTTACCTCTGGGAGTTGACCATTTACATCAACTAATATTGGAATGAAACCAAGATATTCAAGGGGCATGGAAACAAGTCGGTGTATGGCACATAAATAAGGATTTTTTTCAGTGGGAATTGAAGAATCAAAAAGTAGGACAATTTTTCGTGGAATGGGTCTGTCTTTAACAAATCCTATTTTAGATAAAAATCTATCACTAACATAAGGTATAAATCCTTGTGCAGCAATGGCTTGAACAGCTTGTTGGGCTAATTCATTATTTTTAGAATCTACATAATCCACTACAATAACTGGTAGGCCCAAGGATTTTATTTTATTTAATTTTTCCATCATCCACTTGGTATCTTCTTTATCCATAACTTTATATTTGTTGTTTTTATCTAATCCATAGTAAACACTTTCAACTAACACTGCATCTATGTATTTGTACACCTCATCAATTATTTCAAAGCCCCTGTTTATAATTATAATTTTTTGGGGATATCTCTTTCTTAAATTTTTAATAAAATCTATAAGAGATCTTTTGAATCTTTTATTATTGTTTTTTTGGTTGAGTAATTTATAAGAATCTAGAGTATCTAAAAAAAATCCATCAAAACCTTTATCCACAATTTTTTTACATATTTCATCTAAGAGAAAATTCATATATTCCTTTGAACCAATATCTGCTACAAAACTATCCCAACTTTTGTTTTCCAATAAGGCCCATTTTTTCGCCTTTTTATAATAATTCCTATGTTTTTCAATCTCACCAACACTTATGTAAGCAATTATTTTTGCTCTCTGTTTTTGATAAAAAATATTGTTTATATCTTCTATATGTGGATTGTCTTGGTCTACAATTATCCAGTCATAAAAGTGAAGAAGATCAATGGGTATATTTTTATGATGATAGTATATAAGTACATTTCTAGGTGGGTTGGCAGCAAATAAAATTGTTGAATATATACTAATAATTAAGCATAAAAGTTTTATAATGTATTTCATCTAAAAATCTCCTTAAGATAATCATACCTATAACATCTGATATGAGTAAGGAAATAACATATCCATATCCATAATAACAAGGTCCTAAAATTTGTGTTACAATAGTCAGGCATAGATTTAAAACACCAAAAGTAGTGCTAATTATCATTAATTCAACCCTTCTATCAAAATATGACAATATGGCAAATATAACCATGAATCCAAGTTGCAATATAGCTCCAATAAGTAATACATTGAATAATGCTAAGTATAGCTCAGGTATTTTCGCCAGTTTAAACAGAAAATTTTCTGCAAAAAGGATCAGTACTAAAAAAATACCCTCTATTCTCAATGTATCATAAAATACAGCCTGAACTTCTAATATCATTCTATTTCCCATTTTATAAATATCTGGAAGCCTTCCCCAATATCTCACTGCATCGTAGTAGTTGTCATAATCAACAGCAAATTCTGCCTCTGTTTTTAGAAAAAATACTGAAATTCCTGGTATCAAACAAAGGTAAGACAAAAGCACTGGTACATCATATATAACCGATGCCTTAATATTTCCAAAGACAATGGACCCAGTATAAGGTGACAACCAAAAGACAATTTTATCAATCCATATACCAAAGTTATAAAAAAAACCAACTATGGCCAAAACATAATAAGATCTAGAGGATTTTAAAAAATCCCATTCCAATAATCTGTTTGATGGATAATAATTAACAATTTCCCACATCAAGAAAAACAGAAGAATTGATTGTCCAATATAAAATATTGCCAATATATAGATAAGTCCAAATTTTGCAGTAAAGATAGTTCCTATACCTATAGATAGATAACTAGTTGCAAAGGATATAATAACATGTTTATATCTTTTTAGTCCTGCTAAAAGGGAATTTGCTATCCATAGTCCACATTGAACAGAAATTGTAAAACTAAACAAAAGGTGATATATATAATCTAATTTATTGAATAGATAAAATGATAAAGTAAGTGCAATAATAAAGGAATATCCCATACAAAGGATAATTGCACCATTAAAATTTGGAATTACCCTTTCTGGTTCCTTTTCAAATAGTCTATCTGCAACATATCTTGTAAACATGAGTTGAAGTGGACCTGATAATATAAGGCTAATTGCTATTGTATAAGTAATATAAACTTGAAAATTTATAATAACATGTGGATCATATATAAATGTATTTGCTATTAGTGAAAATACAACAATTATACCAACGGCAACTACCCAGTTTCCTGTACTTAGAATGGCTGAATATCCAGTTGCAGTAAGTAAAGCAAGAAGACTCTTTTTGCTGAGGAGCTTTTTTAGTTCAAATGATATACCAGCCATTTAATTTCCCATGTATTTTTCATACACTATTTTGTATTTATGTGTGATTTTATCTAAAGAATAGTAGTTTTTTACCCTTGTTATTGCTGTTTCCCTATATTGTTTCCACCTGTTACTATCTAAAAGTAATTCTGTATAAGATTTTGCCAAGCTAGATACATCTCCTACTTCTACTACTTCACCAGCCTTGCCAAGTGACAGGTCTTTCTCATCAAAACCCCCATAAATTAATTGTCTGCAAGCACCTACATCTGTGGCAACACATGGAATACCTGCTGCAAAGGACTCCAGTATTATTAAAGGCATTCCCTCTGAAATTGAAGTTAATGTGGTTAGTCCTACCATGGGAAGTACCTTACTCACATCCTGAAATCCCATAAATTTAATGGCATTTTCCAAGCCAAGAGTTTTGGTGAGTATCTTGCACTCTTCCACATACTCCCTATCTTCTTCCTCTGGCCCAACTATCCACCCTTTTACATCTTCTATTCTTTGCTTTGTCAATTTAATTGCTTTGATAAAGGTTTTAATATCCTTTATTGGTACAACTCTTCCTATAAGGGCAACTGCTTTTGGGATCTGATCATAGTTTCGCCTGTTAATTATATATTCATACTTGGTTAAATCAACACCATTGGGAATAACGTCTGTTTTTTCTTTTGGGGCACCTAAAGATATTTGAAATTCCCTAGCATTATGAAACAATGAAAATATGCGATCTGCTGCTAGGTATGTTATTTTGCCTAAATTGACAAAGAAGTTTATCCAAAGCATTTTGAGATCATCAATATGATACTTTGATTGTCCTATAGACTTGGAGAGTTCAGCCCATTTTGCATTTAAGATATCAATTTTTCTCTCCTTTGTATAAATGCCATGTTCAGTTATTATATATGGAATATTTTTAACCTGCTTTAGCATTGCACCTAAAAATCCAGCATATCCTGTTGAAGGGGAGTGTATTATTTTAATATTTCTATCCTGTACATTATAAATTGCCTTAACTATAGTCCATAATGGATTAAAAATATTTATCATTGTCCAGAAAAAATCAACAAATGGCACATTTACATTAAAAGTTATATAGATGTGCTCAAGCATGAGCCAACTATTAAATGAGTATAGAAAGTCTGCATAAGTGACCTTTTTGTAAAAATCTGGTTCTATAATAATTGATTTAAGATTGAATTCATGGGGATCTTTTATAAAATTTATAAGTTCAAATATTTCTGGTGGTCCAAGATACTTTTTTTTGAAGTTCTTATCCTGGGCTGAAAAAATATAGTAGTCTTCTAAATAAACTACATTGTCTGGAACTTTATATTGGATTCCCTCATAGTGGTCTTCTTTGGATCCTAAAAATAATATTCCAAAATTAAATTCAGGAATTCCCCTGATAATTTGATCAATCCAAGTTGAAACACCACCTCTGACAAATGGATATGTACCCTCTGCAATGAAGAGGATATCTATATCCTTTTGTTTATCAATTCTTATCATAAGTTGTTTTCCAATAACTAATTATACTATGAAATTTTTGATTTGGGATGATTAATTCATTAAATTGTTTTGAAATATTTATTACATCTTTATATTGCTTTAATTTAAAATATATTTCCATCAAATATGGTGCTATCTTTGTCATTGGAAATCCATGCATTTGTGAGAATTCAAAATATTTTTTAGCGTCATTTATGTTGTTTTCCCTTAGGCTAATTCTACCTAATAGATAATATGCTTTAGGATCTTTTTTTTGATCTAATGCCTTGAGAACATATTCTTTTGCCATCTCTAAATAAATTTTTTCCAATTCTATATCACTGATATTTAAATATACAAGTTCCCAATATGCTTCAGCAATAGATAGAAGTATAACAAACTTATTTATGTTCTCATCTTTTTTAAGTTCTTTTTGCAACATATCAATTTTTTCTAAAATATCATTTTCTTTTCTTGATATTGAAGAAAAGGCCATAAGTCTTATTTCATCCTCTTTTGAGGAAAGCAATTTTTTTAAATACATATAACTTATGGGAGCTAAATTTCTGCTAAGAAAGTATACAACTTCAGGTTTTATAAAATTAGAAGAGAGGATCCCCTCTCCAAATGGTCTTGACTCTTGTTGTTCATAACCAAATTTTTCTTCATCAATTGACTCAAATAGGTCTAAATTTAACTTGGTTTTTCTGATAAACAAAAGGTAAAAAAATACTCCAACAAAAGTGCCAATTGGACCAGAAAATGTAAAAAATGCAGTAAAAAATATTATAGAGTTTTTCTGATAATTACCTTTTAATAATACATAGATAAAAAATCCCAATAAAAAAGATAGAATAGTGTGTAAGAAAAGATATATTCCAAATCCAACTAATGAAAAGAGATGGAAAAACAACCAGATACCTACACATTCAAAAAAAAGTACCATTAATAAAAGGTATACCATATTTTATCCATCTAAATTTTCAATTGTATCCAAAATACCTTTGGGATCTTTGGTGACCTTTACAATATCAATTACATCTAAATCAATTTTTGAAGAAATTCTTTTTATGAAACTCTCAGCTCCAACCTTGTTGGTAAGTGGAAGTAATACAGCCATTTTTTTTGTATCAAAAATGCAGATTCTATCCAAAGGCCTAACTAGATGCTCTATTTTTCCCTTTATATCTTCAGTATCTTTATTTTTATGGTCAAAAATTACAATATTGCTTTCAGTACCAAATTCAGAATAAAGCTTATACATTTTATATAGTTCTTTAATAAAGTCTATGTCGCAAACAAAAGTGTCAATATCTACATTTTTAACAATTTTAAAATCGTCTATTATGTAATTCAATAAAATATAAATATAATTTAGGGTTTCTGTATTTAAGTTGATAAATGGAATATCTCTTATAACTACTAAATAGTTGTCATTATATGACTTTGAAAAAATTACTGCTAAAATAGATTCTTTTTCGCTTTCAGATAAAAATTTTATTGCTAGATCAGGGGATATATAGTGTGTAGTTTCACTTTCAACAGCTTCCTTAACTATGGAGTCATTAAGATCTAGATTCTTATTAAGATCATTGTCAGTGCTTGCAATAATTTTAAAGCCTTTTTCTTTGTTTCCTTTGTATATTTCAGCTTTATACACATTGAAATTTTGTATAAGTATGTTTAGCAAAAAGCTCATGATTTCACTTTCATCTTTTGAAATTAATAGTCTTTTTTTGAGTTGTTCAAACAATTGTCTAATACTAAATGGTCTTAAAATAAAATTATTTTCCAACTGTTCATGGGAAAGTTTTAAAATATAATAAGATCTTCTAAGACTATTTATGTGTTCTTCATAATATATTCTTTCTTTTTCTGTTTCATCTATACGTCTATGCCAATAATATCTAAATTCCCCTGCAGTGAGTACTATAACTAGATTCCATCCAAGGGATATTAGGCTTATTTCTGATAGATTGTATAATATGAACGCTAATAAAACAATAAATATAAATGCAATAATTCCCTGTAATATTCCGTAATAAAGAGTAAATACAAGGACCAATAATTGGAGAGGTGAATATGCGCTCTTTAGATATAATGGATCTGATTCATTAAATAAGAATCCAAAACCTACAAACAGCAAAGTAAGTATTATTATTTCAATAAGAAGAAGTCTAGGTCCTAAATCTCTTAAATTCATTTAATCACCTTATTTATCAATTTTTGAGCAATTGTGCCTAAAGATTCATTTGCCCATCCAGTTGCCGATGCAGTGGAGCCTGTCACAACCTTTTGGGCCTTTGCATCATATAACAGTAGGGTTAGACTCACAGCTGGCTCTCCATCAATACCAGTTTTATATCTAAATTCATTTACGCTTCCCATAACTATAAATTCAGCTCCCATCTCAATTGCCTTTTCCTTGATCTTTTCAATATCTTTCTTTGAGGGTTCAGTCTTTGGTATACTCCAGACCTTGGTTTGTAATTTGTATCCCCTGGAGTAAAGGATTCCCTCTACAATAGATGCCACTGAGCATCCTGCCAGTGGGGTATCTGTAAAATTTTCAAATGGAATCACTGCAAATTTCTTTTCTTTATTAAGGGTTAATCCATTGGTTATGTTTATTACCTTGACCCCACATGAAGAAATAAAAAAAATAAACAAGATGCCTATTATCAAATAAAAACGATTCATGGCACTCCTCCCTTGTATTTTTGGGTTTTAACAGAACTTTCACCCTTTCAAGTTGAACTTGATATAAATTACAAATAATATCAATTAGTTATCT
>NZ_BAAIEW010000028.1:0-40793 GCF_054654515.1 Desulfothermus okinawensis JCM 13304
TTTGGGAGTGATGTCTGCTTTTACTGTTGATGTTGGATTTTGAAAGGCATAGTTCCCTGCATCTGCTCCTGATAGTGTTCCACTTACATTGACACTCTTGTCTGTCCCTACATTCTTGTCTTCAAACTCCCCTGTTGCTGTAAGGCTTATATCATCTCCACTTATGATGTCAGAACTTGTCGCTGTGACAGTAGCTGCTGTAGTCCCATCGTATACCTTGTCAGATGCAGTATAGGTGGCTGTTAGGGGTTTCTTTGTGATGGTGGCTGTATGAGTACCACCTTGCAGAGTGTAGTTGCTTGCAAGGCCGTTATTGCCATTTTCAAGTGCCAAGCTGCCTAGTGTTACCGGTTTGTTGTTGCCAACATCTTTCTCTGCTACTGTGCCCTGGCCTGTAAGGTTTAAGTCTTCTCCTGCTACCAGATTACCCAAACTAAAAATGTCAGCGTTAACCACATTAGTTCCATCATACACACGACTGCCAGTAAGATTTACTGGGCGGGGGTTGATGGTGGCTGTTAATATCTCATCATCTAATTTATAGTTTGATGCCAACCCTCCATTTAATCCATCTTTTAATGTATAGCTTACATATACATTTTTATTTTCTCCTGCATTTTTATCCTCAAATCTTCCTGTAACTGTATTAATTTCTACTGTTTCACTTCCAACAAATCCAGATAATGTCCCTGGAGTTACTGTTGCATCTGTTGTACCATCGTACTCTTTGTCAGCTACTGTAGTTCCTGTTATTTTTAGGGATTTTGGTTCGATGGTTAAAACACCACTACGAAATTCAATACCACGAAAACTTTGATAATCTTGTAGAGTAGAACGATTAAGTGTTAAACCAGAAGGAGTAATGAGATATGTTCCAGCATTTTTAGCACCCTGACTTGTACCACTATAAGCAACAGTTCCACTAACAACAGATGAACCGGATGCAGGCAAATACTCTACACCATTACCACCACTATAGGCATTACCATCATAAGTCTTTGTATAATCATTAGCTCTTATCACAAGATTATTCTGCAAGGCTCTAAGAACAGGATAAGATGTTCCTTCATAAATACCCCAGACACCATCAGCACTATCACCAGAAGTAATATCCCAACCTGCATCTTGAAAAGTAGCAAGCTGTTTCATTTCAGCTGTGGTTTTGCCCGTGCCGCCGGCGCTACTCCCTTGGCCGGAGGTCTGGGTGTCCCAAAATGAATTATTTATATTACTATTATAGTTATAACCTACCAATCCACCGACATTTGAATTACCCGATACATTTCCTGTTGAATAACTCTCTTCAATGGTAGTTTTATATAGATAACCTACCAATCCACCAACATATGAATTACCCGATACATTTCCTGTTGAATAACTCTCTTCAATGGTATTAAACATTGTATCACCTACCAATCCACCGACATATAAATTACCCGATACATTTCCTGTTGAATAACTCTCTTCAATGGTACTTCCATATAGATAACCTACCAACCCGCCAACTCTCTTTGAACTACCAGAAACATCTACATTAGCATAACTATTGCTAATTGTAGTATAAAATACATTTCCAACTAATCCACCTACATAGCTACTCCCTGATACACTTCCTGTAACATAATCATTTTGAATTTTTTCAGCTCCATCAATCTTTCCAAATAATAATCCTACATTTTCATGCCCTTCAATATTTCCATCTAAAATACCAATGTTACGAACTTCAACCCCACTTCTACCATATCCAATAAGTCCAATATAGTCTGTAGAAGGACGGTTAATATAAAGGTTACTTATCGTATGCCCAAGTCCATCAAGCTTACCAAAAAATGCATTTTGAAATGAAGGCCCAATTGGACTAAATCCTGCACCACCATTCCAGTTTTGGGTATCTGATGCGTCAATATCTGCACCCAATGCATAGTTTCCATAACGTTTACTGATACTGGTATTGGCAAGCCCCTGTAGGCTATTTGTTGTATCTCCGTCTTCGTCTCCTTCCTGACCAAGACTTGTAATCACACTATAGTTTATCGTTTGTCCATTTGACCCAAGTTTGGTAGAAAAGTTCTGACCTGCTTGTAAGTTTATCTTCCCTATAAATCCCATTCCTGTTAATCCAAAACTATACGTGGCTTCTTTTCCGTTTATTGTTCCATCACTGCTTCCCTGACCATATTCCAATACCACTTTTCCGCCACTGCCCTGTGATGCATCTATTGTTGAGAGGATTTCTATATTCCTGTAGGCAGATAAGGTAAGTGTATGACCAGAACTCCAAGTTATATCATCTTTTACAAATATATCTCCATTGCCCTCTGTTGCTCCGCTTGACGACTGAATAGTAACATCACCTGATTGCAAGCTATTAGATAGGGTTAAACCTGTAACATCTCCACCTTCTGGTGCAATGGTAAAATCTCTAGGGTCAATTAACCATTTACCTGCTGTAATGTTAGCAGTATCCTTTATTTTTACTTCTGCTCCGCTTGTTTCAACAAAACCCCCTTTTGCACTTATTTTTCCATCTACATTAACAACACCTTTTTCCTTATCACTCACAAGATATATTTCCCCTTTTTCATTTACAGAGATGCTACTAGCTTCTATTACACCACTATTGTTTATCACGCTTTTACTAAGTTCATTGGCAGCTTTAGCAGTAAGATAAATTAAGCCTCCATCTGCCTTGATTGCACCGCCCTGTTTTATAAGTGCATTGAGTGCTCCTTTATCTACCGATATCTTTACAGAGCCTCCCAAATCAAGAACTACACTATTGCCTGCTCCCATTAAGACATTGCCCTGTGGTGATGAAATCTCTCCACTATTTTCAATCTTAGCAGCAATAAGGGCTACTGCACCACCTTCTGCTGTTTTTATCTTTCCCTGATTGACTATGCTTGCTATGGAAGCACCATTAAAGTGGTATTTACCAGATAGAAAATCTTCATTGGATATATCAAGTGTAGAAGCCACTAATCCACCCACATTGACCTGGGCAGTTTTAGAAAATAATATACCATTTGAATTCACTAAAAAAACCTTACCATTGGCATTTAATGCCCCCTGAATAACAGAAACATCTGAGCCCAATACCCTATTTAGAGCGATAGAGCTACTTGATGGTTGCTTAAAGTTTACTGAATTTCCTTTGCCTATAGAAAAACTCTTCCAATTTACTATCATCTTATTTGTGTTTTGATTGATAGTCATGGTGTTTGCAGAGTGCTTAATGCTACCTGAGCCTGCAACTATTCTGCCACCTTCTGGGAGATTGCCAGCAAAGGATAAACTTATACAAAAAACAATAAATACAGGGGTAATTAAAGATAGAGACACCTTTTTATGGCCATTAGAACTGATTTCGTTTAAAAATCTAACGACATTTTGAAATCTGCCATGAACAAAATCATTGACTTTATCCATAGCTCAACTCCTTTTTTAATATGCCTTTTTAATATTATTTACGAATAATGCCTTAGTCAGTCAACTCCAAAAATTGACCTAAAATCCGCTATTGATTTCTGATTAAAGGCAAATTAAGCAAGGATTGAATAAAAATCAAAAAATGAAATCCAAAAATTTATACTGAAAAGACAAAAATCTAATTTAATTCTCAAATAGAGATAAAAATAGCTCTTTGAGACACACCTCTTCCTTCAAAAATCGAAATTAACCCCAGTTTATCAAAATGATAAACTGGGGTTAAACCAATATCCCAATCTACACCTCAAACAACATCTCTAAATCTTCCCTTGTCAAGGACCTCCAGTGATCCTGACCTGGGATTATTGCCTCTGCAACTCCTTTTTTCTTTTGCTGAAGTTGTAAAATCTTCTCTTCCACTGTATTTTCGCATATAAGTTTATACGAAAACACCTTCTTGGTCTGCCCAATCCTGTGGGTTCTGTCTGTTGCCTGGCTTTCAACTGCAGGATTCCACCATGGATCATAATGGATTACGTAATCAGCAGAGGTTAAGTTTAGCCCTGTACCACCTGCCTTAAGTGAAATTAAAAAGATGGGAATAGATGGATCATTATTAAACCGCTCTACCTGCTCAAATCTGTCTTTACTGGAACCATCTAAATAGGCAAAAGGTATCTTGTTCATTTTTAGCCAAGCCCTTATAATATGGAGCATCTGGACAAATTGGGAAAAAACAAGGACCTTGTGACCATCTTCAATTATACCAGTCACTAAATCCTTAAAGGCCTCAAATTTTCCAGATGGCATATTTGTATTGATGCCAGGCATATCCAGCTTAAGGAGCCTTGGATGGCAGCATATCTGCCTTAATTTTAGTAAGGCATCTAGTATTGACATCTGGGACTGGGCAAGTCCTTTTTCCTCTACTTTCTTTAGTACCTGTTCCTTCAGCCTCTTGGCCAAGGCTGCATAAAGTTCCTTCTGCTCGTCTATTAAAGCTGCGTAGTATACATGTTCTACCTTTGGTGGAAGTTCTTTGACCACTTCCTTCTTGGTTCTGCGCAGGATAAATGGCTTTACCCTTGCCCTCAAGTAATTTAGGGCTTCTTCATCCCCATCTTTAATGGGTTTCACAACGCTTTTTTGAAATGCATGCTGAGATCCCAAAAATCCTGGCATTAAGAACTCAAACAAAGACCATAGTTCAAATAAATTATTTTCTATGGGGGTACCAGACAAACATACCCTAAATTTTGTCTTCAACTTCCTAACAGACCTTGCTGTTATTGTATTTGGATTTTTGATATTTTGGGCTTCATCCAGAATAATCGAACTGTACTCATATTTTAACAATTGATCTAAATCCCTTCTAATCAAAGCATATGTAGTAAGTACTATATCACTTTGGGGTATCTTTTTAAATAATGGATCCCTCTTTGCTCCATAAATAATCAAGGTCTTCATATGAGGGACAAATTTATCTATCTCCTTTTGCCAGTTTGGAAGCACTGAGGTAGGGACTATTATCAAATTAGGCCCCCCTCCCCCTTTTTCCTTCACATGCTGAAGTAATGCTAAAGTTTGCAAGGTCTTGCCAAGACCCATTTCATCTGCCAGTATGCCGCCAAAACCATATTCTCTTAGGAAATTTAAAAAACTTACTCCCTGTAACTGATATGGACGAAGTTGAGCATTTAGGTTTTTTGGGTGTTCTATCTGTTCGATTTTTTCAAAATTGTGTATCCTTTCTTTTAAACTATTCCAAAAGGTATTTGCTTCAACTTCCTCAACCTCATCGATGATTTTATCTAAAACAGGGGCTTCATATTTCTTAAATTTTTTCTTTGGAGCTGCATCTGGATCCATACCCATTGATTCAAGTTTATTTTTAAGTCTCTTTAACCACGAATCAGGTAAACTGGCATATGAGCCATCTTTCAGTTGGATATAACGCTTACCTTGTGTCCAGGCCTTCCAAATCTTATCAATGGGCACCTTTATATTATCATATTCAACAGATAAATTAAGATCAAACCAATCTTGGTTTTCCCCTTCTGAATCAATAGTTGCAACTATTTTTGGTTTTATATGACGCACTTTAAATCTAGAGAGATTTTTTTCTCCATAAACCCTATATTTTTCAACCAGTTGAGGATAGAAATCCAATAGGAAATTAATTGCTCCCTCTGGTTCCAAAAACCAAATGGAATTGGTCCTTGTTTGGAAACCCATTTCGATTAGCTTATTAATGAGCTCTTCTTCTGCCTTTTGATCCCTTCTTATTAAATAAGAACGCCCCTCAAAATTATAGCTTCCAGTTTGAAAACTTGGATTGATCTCTCCTACAACCACATCTCCATGTTCAGTTTCATATACATTTTGTATGGTCAATGTGAGTAAGCTACCCTCTTCGTCTAAATAGATCTTTGGATTATACTTGGCAGAGACAAAGATAGGTTCCATACGTTCCAAAAATTCCTCTTGTCCATATAAATCCGATGAATGGATCTTTGACCATACCCTGTCTAAAAATTCTGAAAGTTCGTTATGACTGATTATTGGAGGCTCCTTGACTAATTTCATAATAAGATCTGAATCCAAAGTGGAATACACTGGATAAAAAGTCTTTTTCCACAACACCCACATGGGTACGTGGCCGTATATAAAAACATTCTCTTTAGATATTGAAAAGGGCATCTTATCCTCATGACTGAGCAATACATCAAAACTCAACCCATCTTCTGATAATATGGGTCTTAGCTGTAGTCTCATACTCTGTGTGGTGATTCTAACAGGAATTTCTGTATCCTCCCAAAACAAATAGAACTCATCTTTAATAGTCCACAAAAACCAGGTGATGAGCCCTGCAGGAATCTCTACCTTATGGCCTAGGTAATCCAAATATTGGCCTATTTGGAGAGCCACATTTGGAAGTTCAGGGGAAACCTCACACCAGTCTGGGTTATTAATTATCTGCTCCAAAGTAACTGGATTTTGTACTTTGGAAAGTCCTGATTTATTTTGCCTGGCCCTAAACAAGGATACCATTAATCTCTGAGGTTCTGGATAAAATCTAAATATCAAATAGTTATTTCCAGGCTCAGGCTCTGGGGCTGCTTGAAAAAATCTCCGAAATGACTGTTTCCAATCTGTTCTTGGGGTTGGTTGTTCTTGTTTACCATTTTTAAAACTCTTGAGTAGAGATAAAAGAGTAACCCCCACATGTGGACACACACCAGAAAAAGAATCTGAGCAGTTGCAAAAGTAAGTGACCGTTCCATCTCCAAGGTTTATTCCTATCTCTGGATTATATACCTGAAAGTCTTCGCCCTGAATTATTCCCTCAATATCCCAATACTCATCCCTGGTCTTTAAATCAATTTTTTCCACATTGGACAAAATTGAATTTGCCCTTTCTCTAATATATTCAGGAATAGAGTCATTAATAAATGATTCTGTAAGTTCCACAACTCTTTGTTTTATCTCATTATCCACCTTATCCATTGTCATGCTACCCACCTCAAAATATACTTTATAAAATAATTTTTGCTATTTTGTTTCAAAAATTTGCGCTAATACACCCTTTTTGTCTTTTTGTCAAAACCACAAGGCATACAACTTATATTATATAGTTTAAAATATATCCCTTGGCAAGTATTTCTTTAGAAAACAAAAGGGTCAAAAACAGCTTTTTTTCTTTACTATATAGACTATCTTATATATTTTATCGTTAACACTAAGCACATAGGAGCTAATTTTTTTATGATACGAATAACTGACATATTGGATAAGGCCTCGAAATATATGAACCCCTCAGAACTTGCACTCATTGAGAAGGCCTATGTTTATTCAGCTTCTGCACATGCTGGACAATTCAGGCTAAATGGAGAGCCTTATCTTTCTCATCCTTTAGAAGTTAGCAATGTCCTGGTAGATTTAAAACTAGATGCTCCCACAGTAGCTGGTGGACTGCTACACGATACTGTTGAAGATACAAAAGTTACCATTGAAGATATATTAGAAAATTTTGGTCAAGAGGTAGCAGATATAGTAGATGGTGTTACAAAAATAGGAAAAATGACTTTTGAGTCAAAGCAGACAGCTCAGGCTGAAAATATAAGAAAAATGATTCTGGCAATGGCCAGGGATCTCAGGGTGATCTTAGTGAAACTTGCCGACAGGTTGCATAATATGAGGACCCTTGAATTTCAAAATCCCATAAAAAGGAGGCTAATATCCCAGGAAACTTTAGAGATCTATTCTCCCATTTCCCACAGACTGGGTCTATACAAAATCAAGGTAGAACTTGACGATTTGAGCCTTAAGTTTCTTAAACCAGATGTATATAACAGAATTTTAAACTGGATAAAACAGCATCGCTTAACTGGCGATGATTACATAAAGAAGGTCATATCTGAGCTAGAACAAATTTTGGAAAAAAACAATATCAGGGGTACTGTAAGCGGAAGACAAAAGCACATATATAGCATATATCAAAAAATGAAAAAACAAAGACTGTCTTTAGATCAAGTATATGACCTTATTGCCTTTAGGGTGATAGTTGATTCCATTAAGGACTGCTATACTACCCTTGGGATTATCCATTCAAAGTGGCCGCCAGTCCCTGGAAGGTTCAAGGACTATATTTCAATGCCAAAACCCAATATGTATCAAAGTTTACATACAACAGTTATAGGCCCAGACAGTGAGCAGATAGAAATACAGATAAGAACAGAGAAAATGCACTACATTGCTGAATACGGGGTAGCTGCTCACTGGAAATACAAAGATAAAAAGATAATAAATCCTAAAGACGAAAAAAGATTTTCCTGGCTCAGACAAATACTCGATTGGGAAAGGGATCTAAAAGATCCAAAGGAATTTATCCAGTCTTTAAAAATAGACCTATTTGAGGATGAAGTCTACGTATTTACACCAAACAGGGACGTACTGGCACTACCACAAGGGGCTACACCAGTGGATTTTGCATACATGATTCATTCTGAAGTTGGGAATAGATGTGTAGGTGCCAAGGTAAATGGTAAACTTGTTCCCTTGGATACCAAGTTAAAAAATGGAGACCTGGTTGAGATAATAACAAATCCCAATCACAAGCCAAGTAGGGATTGGTTAAAGTTTGTAAAGACTGCTAAGGCAAAGACCAGAATAAGACATTGGATTAAGACAGAGGAAAGGGCCACCAGCATTAGCCTGGCTAAAGAGATATTGGAAAAAGAAGCAAGAAAATTGGGTATTAATTTCAATAGGGAACTCAAAAATGGATCGTTGGATAAAGTGGCAGAAGAATTTTCTTATAAAACAGTGGAGGACCTTTTAGTAGCAGTTGGATACGCTAAATTGACCCCAAAACAGGTATTAAACAGACTTCTTCAACCAGAAACTAAAAAACAAGATTCAACAAAAAATAGAGGCTCAAAAAATAGTGCACAGCAAGAGATTAAGGAAATAAATGAAGAGAGGAAAGAAGGGGTAGTTATTAGAGGTGCCAAAAACCTGCTCATTAGATATGCAAAGTGCTGCCAGCCAGTAAAAGGAGACCCTATTGTTGGATATATAAGCAGAGGGAGAGGGATCATCGTCCATACCTCAGACTGTCCAAATGTGAAAAATTTAGAGCCCCATAGGTTGGTAGAGGTCACCTGGGCTGGAGAAGACAACAAGACATACACTGCTACCATAAAAATTGTATCTAAAAACGAAAAAGGAGCCCTTGCACTTATTGCTAAATCCCTAAGTGACGAAGACATAAACATAATCTCTGGTAACTTTAATACAAAAGTGGACAATACCACTGAAATATTCTTTCAAATAGAAATAGATAGTTCAGAACACCTATACTCCACATTAGAAAAGTTGAGTAAACTTCCTCCTGTAATAGAGGCAATAAGGACCACTGGAGAGACCACTAAGATGAACTAAACACCCTTTTATATAGAAGAGATCTCGAGGCCTATAAAGTATGTTTTACAATATCATATTATCTTTAAAAACCCCTTTCCTCCAAAAGGCTTCACTTCTCCAATTATACAGGCCAAATCCCCCTTTTGGGTCAGGTAGTTACAAACATCATCTATTTTATCAACTGAAACAGAGAGCACCATTCCCCCTGAAGTCTGGGCGTCAAAAATAATGTCCACTAATACAGGATCAACTTCTCCAGACAACTGCACCCTTTTTTCGCAAAATTTCTTGTTGGCATGGGATCCTTCTGGTACAAGTCCCATCTGTGTAAATTCTATTACCCTTTCTAAGATGGGTATTTCCTTGCTCCACAAATTTATCTCAACACAAGAGGCCTTTGCCATCTCAAGTAAATGTCCTCCCAGTCCAAAACCTGTTATATCAGTGGCCCCTTTTATATTGAATTTTCTAATAACCTCACCTGGGCCCTTATTGAGTTTAGACGTCCAATAGTAAACCTCTTTTTCTATCTCTTCATACCCTTCCCATTTGGCCTTTATGGCAGTTGCCAATATTCCAGTACCAATTGGCTTTGTTAACACCAAGAAATCACCTACCCTAGCACCACTATTAGTAGCAATGTGTTCCCTTTTTACAACTCCTGTAACTGAAAGCCCATATTTTATTTCCCTGTCTTCAACACTATGCCCTCCAGCCAAAACTGCACCTGCCTCTAAAATCTTGTGGTATCCACCCTTTAAAATTTCAATTAATATGTTGAGATCCATTTCCTTTGTGGGGAAACATACAATATTCATAGCACTATAAGGCTCTCCACCCATTGCATATATATCAGACATGGCATTTGCAGCTGCAATCTGTCCAAAGGCATATGGGTCATTCACTATGGGAGTAAAAAAGTCTAAGGTTTGGATTAATTCCATACCTTCAGGATTTTTTAATACAATCCCATCTTCATTGTCGAGCAAAGATACAATAATTCTTGGATCATCTTCTATATTTAACTTAGAAATTATATCCTCCAGGGACCCTGGAGTGACCTTAGCCGCTCACCCTGCTGCAGAAACCTTATCTAATAACTCAACCATAATTAATATTCTCCCTTAAATAAAACCTCTTACTAGTTCTTTGGAAGCTTTACAAATATAATCAATGAAGATCTTAGAAGCAGGATACATGGTTCTGGACCTGTGATAAACCAGATAAAAACTCCTTTTAAAGTCAAAAAAGGGATATTCTCTAATAACCACATCCTCATGTGATTTAATCAACGACTGAGCAGCAAAAAAAGAGGTTACACTTATTCCAATTCCACTTGAAACAAGGCTCAAAAGACCCTGGGTATTTGTGACCAATGCCTTAATGTCTAATTGGCATAATTCAATACCCGCCATCTTAAGTCCCCCTTCAACAGCCCTTCTTGTACCAGAACCCTTTTCCCTTATGACCCAAGGGACTTTCCTTATATCCCCAGGACTGGAAATGTCATTTAGATATTTTGATCTGCCAATAAATACAAGTTTATCTGATACTATTTTTTTAAATAAGAGATCTTCTCTATCAAATACAGCACCAGTAATGCCAACATCTAAAGAACCATCAGCCACTTTCCCGACCACTTGCTCTGAATCAAATATCTGAAGCTGAACCTCTACCTTGGGATAGGCCTTACAATATTTTGATATTACTTTTGGAAGGATATAACAACCTGGTATGGTACTTCCGCCAATCTTTAACTCACCAATTACTTGATTTTTGATCAATTTTATTTCCAATTCAGCTTTATATATAAGATCTAGAATCTCTTTGGCATATCTGTATATGGTATCTCCTCCAATGGTAGGAATAATATTTTTTCCAATTCGGTCAAATAACTTTTGACCGAATTCCTCTTCCAAGGACAAAATATGGCTTGAAACTGTGGGCTGAGAGACAAAAAGTTCCTTTGCTGCCTTTGAAAAACTCCTTAGCTCGTAAACCTTACAAAAACTCCTTAGCCTTACTATATCCATAACAAATAATTTCTATTACAATTGCTTATACATAAAGACACAAAAAAACAGGGTTGCCCCTGTTTTTTTGTGTCTTTAATTTTTATCTAATTTTCAACGGGTTCAGCATTTTCCTCTTGTGTTTCCTCTTTCTGGACTTGAAATTGCTCCTGAACAAGCTCCACAATGGCCATTTCCGCCCCATCACCTGGTCTGGGCATGGCCATTTTTACAACCCTAGTATATCCTCCAGGTCTACCTTTATAACGTGGAGCTATCTCATCAAAAAGCTTTTTAACAAGTGAACGATCCTCAAGGATTCTAAAAGCCTTACGCCTTGCATGAACCGTATTTTCCAGTCCAAAATGAATAAGCTTATCAGTGAGTTTTCTCAGTTCCTTTGCCTTAGGAACTGTTGTGGTAATCTTCTCGTGTTCCACTAAAGACTTTGCCATGTTTTTAAACATGGCCTTTCTGTGTTCCCAAGTCCTATTTAACTTCCTTCCACTCTTCCTATGCCTCATGATCCTCTTTCCTCTTTTTTTCCCATTTTTCTAGTTGTTCCTGAAAATTATCGATTTTCATCCCTAGGTCCAAACCCATATCGTGGAGGACTTTTAATATATCATCTAAGGATTTCTTTCCAAAATTTTTTGCCCTCAGCAGCTCTGCTTCAGTTTTTTGTACCAATTCACCCACATAATGTATATTGGCCTTTTTTAAACAATTGCTCGCCCTAACTGGAAGTTCCAATTCCTCAATTGTCTTAAAGAGATTTGGATTTATCTCTTCCTCTGTCTTCTCCTCTTCTTCCTCTCCGCCAATGGTTTCGTCAAAATTGATAAATATATCAAGCTGTTCTTTTAGTATCTTTGCAGAATAAGCCAAACTATCCTCTGGAGAAACAGAGCCATCAGTCCATATTTCCATTATCAACTTGTCATAATTGGTCATTTGGCCCACACGAGCCTGCTCTACTGTATATGCAACCTTTCTAATGGGGGAAAAATTTGCATCTAAAACAATAGTACCTATATCACTAGGAACGTCCTGCATTTCAGCAGGAACATATCCTTTACCCATACGCACTTCCAATTCCATTTTAAACTCTTTATCCTCAGTAAGAGTAGCTATGTGTTGCTCTGGATTGAGTACCTTCACATGACTGGTCTCTTGAATAGCAGCAGCCGTAACTTCTCCCTTTTTGTTGGCAAAAAGAGTTAATCTTTGAGGTTCATCTGTATCCATATAAAATCTAATTTTCTTTAAATTCAACACAATCTCTGTTACATCCTCCATAACCCCTGGTATGGAAGTGAATTCGTGGTACACGCCCTCAATCTTTACTGAAACAATAACTGCCCCTTGCAAAGATGAAAGCAAAACCCTTCGAAGGGAATTCCCCAATGTGGTTCCATATCCCCTTTCCAAGGGTTCCACAATGAATTTTCCATAAAATTGGTTTGAGTCAGGATCCTTTTCAATTTTTTTTGGCCTTACAAGCTCGCTCCAATTCCTCACATTTATGATCCTGCCTTGTTCTTTTACTATCATACACCTTACCCAATTAATTTTATTTTTTATTTAGAATACAACTCTACAATGAGGTTTTCATTTATTGGAAATGTTATGTCCTCTCTTTCAGGAAGGGCTTTCACCTGGCCTTTAAAATTTTCAGAATCAAGTTCCAACCACTGAGGGACCCCTCTCCTGGCCACTACCTCCTGTGCCTCCTGAATGGTTGGGACCTTTCTACTTTTCTCCTTGACCTCTACTACATCATTTACCCGTAATTGATATGAAGGTATATCTACCTTTTTGCCATTCACGAGAAAATGACCGTGTCTAACCAATTGTCTGGCCTGATTTCTTGAGTTTGCAAACCCAAGTCTATATACAACATTGTCCAAGCGTAATTCCAATATCCTGAGTAAATTTGTTCCAGTAACACCTTTTTTTGCCTCTGCAATTTCAAAATATTTCCTGAATTGTCCCTCTAATACACCATACAGCCTTTTGACTTTCTGCTTTTCCCTGAGCTGTATCTCGTAGTTGCTGGACTTCTTCCTACGCCTTCCATGTTGACCAGGTGCATATGGCCTCCTCTCATAGGCGCACTTATCTGTGTAGCATCTGTCTCCCCTTAAAAAAAGTTTTGTACCTTCTCTTCTGCACAATCTGCACTTTGGACCTGTATATCTTGCCAAGGCTTTATCCTCCTAAATTTTTTACTAAACCCTTCTACGTTTTGGTGGTCTGCATCCATTATGAGGTATAGGGGTCACGTCTCTTATAAACGTGATCTTAAACCCTTCATTGTGTATGGCCCTCATGGCTGACTCACGACCAGCCCCAGGACCCTTAACAAATATCCCCACGCTCCTCATCCCATGATCCTGTGCCTGTTTTGCTGCCTTTTGAGCGGCAATCTGGGCTGCATATGGTGTACCTTTTTTGGATCCCTTAAAACCACAGGATCCAGCACTTGCCCAACTTACCACATTGCCCTTTTGATCAGTAAATGTCACTATTGTATTGTTAAAGGTAGATTTTATGTGGGCATAGCCAGTTGGAATATTTTTTTTCTCCTTTCTTTTCCCGCCACGTTTAGCTTTTGCCATATTTCATCTCTCCAATTTTATTTCTTTCTTTTTCCTATAATAGACCTTCTAGGACCTTTCCTTGTCCTGGCATTGGTATGAGTCCTTTGCCCCCGTACAGGCAAATGCCTTTTGTGCCTGATTCCCCTGTAACAATTTATCTCCATGAGCCTTTTTATGTTTGCGGTAATCTCCCTTCTAAGATCACCCTCAACCTTGTAATTTTGTTCAATCTCTTTTCTAATGGCATTTACTTCATCTGCACCCAATTCGTCTGTCTTCTTTGTCCAATCAACCCCCACTGCTTCCAAAATCTTTAGGGCACTGGAGCGGCCTATTCCGTATATGTAAGTCAATGCTATGTCAAGCCTCTTGTTTTTTGGTAAATCTACGCTTGCAATCCTTACCACTTTAATCCTCCACTTTATCCTTGTCTTTGCTTATGTTTTGGATTTTCACATATAACACGTACTATGCCTTTTCTTCTAATAATTTTGCATTTACTGCACATTTTTTTTACAGAGGGTCTAACTTTCATGGTCTTCTCCTTAAAATTATATTCTACCTTTGATCCTGGCCTTTTTTAGTAACCCTTCATATTGTTGAGATATTAAATGTGATTGTATTTGGGTCATGGTATCAATGGCAACGCCAACCACAATTAATAGGGCGGTACCACCAAAATAAAAGGGTACATGCATCTTATAAATGAGAATCATAGGAAGCACACAAACTGCAGACACATATAAAGACCCCCAAAAAGTGAGTCTGGTCAAAACCTTATCTATATATTCTTTTGTATGTTTCCCTGGTCTAATTCCTGGGATAAAGGCTCCTTGCTTTTTCAAATTCTCCGCAATGTCCTTGGGATCAAATATAATTGCCGTATAAAAGAAACAAAAGAATATTATAAGACCCACATAAAGTATGGTATACAGGAGAGATCCTGGTCTAAAATATACTGACAATTGATGTAAAAATTCAACCTGTGAAAAATTTGCTATGGTAGCTGGAAACATAAGTATGGAAGATGCAAAAATTGGTGGAATAACCCCAGCAGTATTAATCCTTAGGGGTAAATGAGAACTCTGTCCCCCATACATGCGCCTTCCCACCATGCGTTTGGCATAATTTATTGGTATCCTTCTCTGTGCAGTTTCTATGAAACAAATAAAAGCCAGTACCCCCAACATAACTGCCAGCAATATAAGCAACAAAAACAAGCTGAGCTCACCAGTTTGCAACAGTTTAACCGTCTTTGTTATTGCCCCTGGAATCCTGGCAACTATTCCCGCAAATATAATCAGAGACACCCCGTTACCTATTCCCCTGGCAGTAATTTGCTCCCCCAACCACATCAAAAATACCGTCCCCGTGGTCAAGGTAATCACAGTCACTAACATAAATGTTAGACCAGGATGTGGTACAACAGGAACTCCTGCTGGACTTGTCATCTTTTGTAGACCATATGCTATTCCTGTACCCTGAATTAAGGTGATAAGTACTGTACCATACCTTGTGTACTGGGTAATTTTCCTTCGGCCAGCCTCACCTTCTTCCTTTTTTAGCTTTTCCAATTCAGGACTAACTACCACAAGTAATTCCATTATAATTGCAGCTGAAATATAAGGCATTATTCCCAAAGCAAATACTGAGAATTTACTGAGCCCGCCACCTGCAAACATGTCAAATAGGCCAAATAATGTATTTTGAGCCGAGGCAAAGAAGTCAGCAATGGCCCCTGTATTAATTCCTGGTACTGGAACATGTATCCCTAATCTATATACAATTAATAATCCCAAGGTAATTAATATCCTGCGACTAAGCTCCTTTGAGAAAGTCACATTTTCAATTTGTGGTATCACCTATTAACCCTCCAAAACCTTGGCTTCACCACCTGCCTGATTTATCTTCTCTAAAGCGCTCTTGCTAAACTTGTGTGCCCAAATCTTAAAACCTTTGTTGATCTCACCCTTACCCAATATTTTTATGGGTCTGTCTTTTTTACAGTATTTATACAAATCCTCTAAAGTTATCTCGTCTTTATCATTAAACTTCTTCTCAATGAACTCCAAATTGAATACATTATATTCCACCTTAAATGGATTTTTAAATCCCCTTTTTGGTAGCCTCCTCACAAGTGGCATCTGTCCACCCTCAAACCAGGGTGCAGGACCTTTGCCTGCCCTTGCATTTTGGCCCTTATTACCCTTTCCTGCTGTACAACCTTGTCCACTGGCGGGACCTCTACCAATCCTCTTCTTGGCTTTTATTTCACCAGGAAATGGCTTTAGCTCATGTAATTTCATTTCTCCACCACCTCGACTAAATGTTTTACCTTGTTTATCATACCAATAATTGCATCGTTATTTGGTAGCTCTTTTACTTGATTTATTTTTCTTAGGCCCAATGCCTGCAAGGTCTTACGCTGCTTTGGGCTACAACCAATTTTACTCTTTATTAACTTAACTTTCATGATAAAATCCCCCTACCCGCCGATTGATAGACTTTTCCCTCTAATTTCAGATACCTCTTCAGGTGCACGTAGCATTGTAATGCCCATAATAGTGGCTTTTATGACATTTATGGGATTTCTTGATCCAATGGCTTTACTCAACACATCAGTGACCCCTGCAGCCTCCATAACAGCCCTAACAGGTCCACCAGCAATAATACCAGTACCCTTTACTGCAGGCTTGAGTAAAACCCTTGCAGCCCCGTATTCTCCAATAACCTGGTAAGGAATGGTTCCATCAATAATAGGCACTTCAATTAGGTTCTTCTTCGCCCTTTCTGTAGCCTTTACAATTGCATCAGGAACTTGGTTGGCCTTACCATAACCATAACCAACTTTACCATTTCCATCTCCCACAACCACTAGGGCGGTAAACTTAAAGTTCTTACCCCCCTTAACAACCTTTGACACTCTATTTAAATGGACTATTTTTTCTATTAGGCCAATTTCATTTACTGTGCTCATACATCACCTCAAATTTAAAATTTTAGTCCACCCTCTCTGGCTCCATCAGCCAAAGCCTTAACTCTACCATGGTATATGTAACCATTTCTATCAAAAACCACCTTCTCTATACCCAATTCTAAGGCAATTTTAGCAACTTCTTTTCCCACCATCTTGGCTGTGTCTTTATTTAATTTCCTCGCTTCTCCTAATCTCAAACTTGAATAGGATGCGATTGTATGACCCTTAGTATCATCCACGATCTGAGCATATATATGTTTATTAGACCTAAAAACTACCAGTCTGGGCCTTTTAGTGGTACCAAAAATCTTTTTTCTTATCCTAATTTTTCTTTTTTTTCTGAGCTCGTTTCTACTTAGTTTCATAACCACCACCCTTAAGCCTTAGCAGATTTTCCAGCTTTGCGTAAAATTTGTTCGTTAATGTATTTAATCCCTTTTCCCTTGTAAGGCTCAGGAGGCCTAATCCTCCTAATCTGTGCAGCAACTTCACCTACCAATTGTTTATCAATACCAGTTATAAAAATCTTATTCCCTTCTACCCTGGCAGTAATTCCTTCAGGTAATTGATATTCCTTTGGATTGGAATATCCCACATTTATGACCAATGTCTTTCCCTTGACCTCAGCCCTATATCCAACTCCTACTATTTCCAATCCCTTTTCAAATCCTTTGGTCACTCCCTCAACTGCGTTTGCAAGCAAGGTACGCCTAAGACCATGCTGCTCCCTTGCCTTCCTAGAATCATTTTTTCTTTTTACGTATATTGTGTCGCCCTCTTGTTCATATTCTATAAGATCGCTGTTACCAAGAACTATTAACCCTTTTGGTCCCTTGACCTCTATCTCGTCTCCTTTGAAGGTAACAGTTACCTTTTCAGGTATCTTAATTGGTACTTTTCCTATTCTAGACATATTTACCACCCTACCATATTTTACAGATAAGCTCTCCGCCAACCCTTTGTTTTTTGGCTTCTGTCCCTTCCAATATACCCCGTGAAGTAGACAAAATACATATACCCAATCCGTTCTGAACCTGGGGTATGTCATCAACACCTACATATACCCTTCTTCCTGGCTTACTAACCTTCTTTAAGTCAGTTATAGCTGGCCTGCCCTTTACATACTTTAAATTTACAATGATGTCATGTTCTTGTTCTTCATAACCGTCTATATAGCCTTCACTTTTTAAAATCTCCAATATGGCCTTCTTCATCTTGGACTTAGGTATACTGACCTTTTTGTGAAGGGCCATGTGAGCATTTCTTATGCGGCTTAGCATATCTGCTATTGGATCTGTCATTCCCATAACACGCTCCTTACCAACTTGATTTGCGGACCCCTGGAAGTTCACCCGATAAAGCCATTGTCCTAAAACATATCCTGCATACTCCAAATTTTCTCAAAAAAGCCCTTGGCCTACCACATAATGGGCATCTATTATACTTCCTAACCTTAAATTTTGGTTTTCTCTGAGCCTTTACCATTAGTGCCTTTCTAGCCAATTTATCCTCCTTTACTTAACAAATGGCATTCCCAACATCTTTAACAATGTTTTGCCTTCCTTATCAGTCTTGGCTGTAGTTACAATTGTCACATTCATTCCTTTGACTCTATCCACTATATCAATGGGAATATCAGGAAATATTGTGTGTTCCCTAATACCCAAAGTAAAATTCCCTCGACCATCAAAACCCCTATCGGGCAGTCCCCTAAAGTCTCTTATCCTGGGAATTGCAAAATTAATTAATTTGTCAAAAAATGCCCACATCCTTTCTTTTCTGAGGGTAACACGACAACCCACAGGCATACCTTGCCTTACCTTAAAGGCTGCAATTGACTTTTTTGCCCTAGTGGGCACTGCCTTCTGGCCTGCAATAAGAGTTAATTCCTTTAGCCCGTCCTGTATTATTTTGTTATCATGTGCACCTTCACCTAGACCCATATTCAGAGAAATACACCTCAACTTAGGCACTTCCATTATACATTTATATCCAAATTCTTCCATTAATTTTGGAACTACATTTTCTTTGTATATCTTTTCTAAACGGTTCATAGTCACACCCTTTGTTAATCAAGAATCTCATTGCATTTCTTGCAATATCTAAGCTTTTTACCCTCTTCAGTAAATTTATAACCAACCCTGGTAGGCTTTGAACACGCCTCACAAAACAACATAACGTTAGATATGTGAATAGGAGCTTCTTTCTCTACAATCCCTCCAGCCTGTCCTGTATATGGATTCCCTTTCATATGTCTCTTAACAATATTTACTTGGTCGACTATTACCCTATCTTTTTTTTTCAAAATTTTTTTTACTGTACCGACCTTTCCTCGGTCCTTGCCACATATCACCATTACTTTATCATTTACCTTAATCTTATATTTCTTATTCATATCTGACCCACCTCTATAGTACTTCTGGGGCTAATGATACAATCCTCATAAATCTCTTGTCTCTAAGTTCCCTGGCTACAGGTCCAAAAATACGTGTACCTATGGGCTCCATATTTTTATTTAACAAAACCGCTGAGTTTGTATCGAATTTTATGTATGACCCATTAGGCCTTCCAACTTCCTTTTTTGTCCTGACAACTACTGCACGATATATTTCACCTTTCTTCACCTTGGAATGGGGAATGGCCTCTTGCACCGATACTACTATTACATCTCCAATTGTTGCGTATCTCTTCTTGCTTCCCCCAAGTACTTTGATACATTTTACTATTTTAGCCCCTGAGTTATCTGCTACATCTAATTTACTCTCAACTTGAATCATGGCCTTATCCTCCTAAACCGCTTTTTCCAAAATCTTGAGAAGCCTCCAGCGTTTTCTCCTGCTAAGTGGCCTACTTTCTATAATCTGGACTTTATCCCCCATACCACATTCATTTCTTGGGTCATGGGCCATGAATTTTTTTCTCTTTCTTATAAATTTTTTATACAGGGGATGCTTTACCATTGTTTCACAACTCACCACAATGGTCTTATCAGGCTTATCACTAACCACTATGCCGGTAAGCACCCTTTTGTTTCTTTTAATTGCTTTCTTTGGTCCTTCCATCCTTTAACTCCAATTGCTTTTCCCGCATGATTGTTAATATTCTTGCGATGGTCCTCTTCACAGAGGGTATCCTGGCTGTATTTTTTAGCTGACCAATTGAGTGCTGAAACCTTAATTTAAACAATTCTTCTCTAAATTCAGCTAGTTTCTTTTGTAGCTCTGATATTTCCATCTCCCTTAATTTAGCCGCATCCATCACTATATCCCCTTTTCCTCAATTTTTGTCTTAATGGGCAATTTATATGATGCCCTAACTAGCGCCTCTTTGGCCCTAGATATATCTACACCAGCTATTTCAAAAAGAATACGCCCAGGTTTAACCAAGGCCACCCATGCTGAGGGAGATCCCTTTCCTTTTCCCATTCTTGTCTCAGCTGGCTTTTCAGTCACAGGCTTATCTGGAAATATTCTAATATAAACCTTTCCACCACGCTTTAAACTTCTCATTATAGCAACACGAGCAGCCTCAATCTGTTGGGCTGTTAGCCTTCCATGCTCACAGGCCTTTAGACCAATATCTCCAAAACTGACCCTACAACCCCTGTAGGCCTTTCCCTTTGTAAATCCTCTATGTTGCTTTCTATATTTTACTTTTTTTGGACTAAGCATCTGCTTTTACCTCGTCTAATATTTCGCCTTTAAATATCCACACCTTAACGCCAATAATTCCATATGTAGTCAACGCAGTAGCAAAACCATAATCTATATCTGCCCTTAACGTGTGCAACGGCACCCTGCCTTCCCTAAACCACTCAGTCCTGGCTATTTCGGCGCCGCCTAATCTCCCTGAACAGGCAATCTTTATCCCTTTAGCACCAAATTTTAGGGCCAAGCTAATGGCTCTTTTCATGGCACGCCTAAATGCCACCCTCCTCTCCAGTTGTAGAGCCACGTTTTCTGCGACCAATTGGGCATCAATTTCAGGCCGTCTAACTTCTACAACCTCGAGTATGAACTCCCCTTTGAATTTCCTTTTAAGTTCATTTCTGAGCTTTTCAATTTCTACACCTTTTCTACCAATAACAATCCCTGGTCTGGCTGTATGAATAATTATCCTGACCTTTTCCGCAGCCCTTTCGATCTCTATTCTTGATATCCCAGCGTGATAAAGCCTCTGTTTAATAAATTTTCTCAGTTGCTTGTCTTCATAGACATATCTTGAATAATCCTTCTTACTATACCAACGTGACAACCAATTTTTATTATACCCTAACCTAAACCCGTATGGATGTACTTTTTGACCCAATGCCCTCTCCTCCTACTCTTCATCAAGAATGACTGTTATATGACTCGTCCTCTTCAAAATCCTGGTAGCCCTGCCCATGGCCCTTGGCCTAATCCTTTTCCACGTTGGACCTTCATTGACCAATATATTCTTTACATACAGCCTGTCTACATCCATGGAGTAATTATTCTCTGCATTAGACAGGGCTGAATACATTACTTTATAAATTATTTTTGCAGCCTTCTTAGGCGTGAACTGCAAAATATTCAACGCCTTTTCCACTGGCATATTTTTTACATTTTTTGCTACCAGTCTGGCCTTTCTTGGAGATATCCGGACGAATTTTAGCGTAGCTTTTGCCTCCATAACTTACCTCTTATATTACTTTTTACCCTTGACCTTACTTTTCTTATCGCCAGCATGGCCATGAAATGTCCTAGTGGGCGCAAATTCGCCTAATTTATGCCCAACCATATTTTCAGTCACAAACACTGGGATAAATTTTTTCCCATTGTGAACAGCAAATGTTAAACCTACCATATCAGGGAGTATAGTGGATCTCCTGGACCAGGTCTTGATTACTGACCTATCATTGGTCTCTTTTGCCTTTTTAACCTTTTTTAGGAGATGGTCATCTATAAAAGGCCCCTTTTTTAATGATCTTGGCATAAGGTACCTCTCTGACTATTTTCTTCTTTTAACAATTAGTTTGTCTGAATATTTATTTCTTTTACGGGTTTTGTAACCCTTTGTTGGAACACCCCATGGAGTAACGGGATGCCTACCTCCAGACGTCTTACCTTCACCACCGCCATGAGGATGATCGATTGGGTTCATTGCCACACCACGCACTTTGGGCCGCTTATTTAAATATCTATTCCTTCCAGCCTTGCCAATCTTAATATTCTCATGATCTATATTACCAACTTGCCCTACAGTGGCAAAACATTTTGCCAAGACTTTCCTTATCTCCCCAGAAGGAAGCCTCAACATTACGTATTTTTCCTCTTTATCAATTATCTGTGCGTAAGTCCCTGCTGATCTACAGAGCTGCCCTCCTCTACCTGGATGGAGCTCAATATTGTGAACAATTGTACCATTGGGGATACTGTATAAGGGCATTGCGTTCCCCACTTTTATGTCAGCTTTTTTACTGGCAACTACCATGTCCCCTACGGACAAATCCTTTGGAGCTATGATATACCTTTTCTCCCCATCAACATAATAGAGTAGTGCGATCCTCGCAGACCTATTTGGATCATACTCTATAGCCGCTACTTTTGCTGGGACATCCAACTTGTTTCTCTTAAAATCTATAATCCTATAGCGACGCTTATGGCCTCCACCCCTTCTTCTACTTGTTATGCGCCCATAACAATTGCGTCCACTACTTTGCCTAAGACCAACTACTAACTTCTTCTCTGGCTCTGACTTTGTAATTTCTGAAAAATCTGAAACTGTCTGTCCTCTTCTACCTGGCGAAGTTGGCTTAAGTACTCTTATACCCATAGTTATACACCTTCAAAAAAGTCTATTTTTTCACCTGGCGCAAGTTGTACGTACGCCTTTTTATAGCCACTTAACTTTCCAACTACCCTTCCAAAACGTTTTTTAACCCTCGGCCTTTTATTAACTACCCTCACTTTGCTCACTTTCACCTTAAAGGCATTTTCTACAGCCTTCTTTATATCTATTTTATTGGCCTTTCTGTCTACAATAAATGCCACCTGATTACCTTGGTCTTTTAAAAAAGTCGTCTTTTCTGTGATTAAAGGCTTTATTAAAATTTTTGTGTAGTCCATGGCTATGCCAACCTTTTCTTAATATTTTCTACTGCTTCTGCTGTAACAACCAATGTATCATATTTTAAAAGATCATACACATTTATATCCTTGTCCAACAACAACTTAGTATCAGGCAAATTCCTTGCCGAAAGAAAGATGTTATTATCCTGTTTAGGTAAAACAATCAAGGCTTTTTTTACTTCAAGGGCTTTTTTTATCTTGACAAACATTTTTGTCTTGGGTTCGTCCACTTCTAGTTTGTCAACTATTATCAGTTTCTGCCCTTGGAGCTTTGAGCTCAAAGCCATTTTCATGGCAAGTCTCTTAACCTTTTTATTCACCTTAAAAGAATAATCCCTAGGCTTAGGTCCGTGGGCTACTGCACCACCCACCCAAAGAGGAGATCTAATTGTCCCAACTCTTGCCCTTCCTGTCCCTTTCTGCCTCCAAGGTTTCTTTCCACCACCCCTAATTGTTGACCTGGTCTTAACAGATGCAGTTCCCACACGCTTTGCAGCCAAGTGTGCCTTCACCACAAAATTCAGTATACCAGGTTTTACCTCCACATTGAATATAGTATCTGGAAGCTCAATTTCTCCCACTACTTTTTTTTCTTGATCATAAATATTTACCACTGTCATAATATCCACCTCAACTCTGCTTTCGGATGTAAACGATTGAATTCCTTGCACCTGGCACTTGGCCCTTTACTAAAATTAGACCATCTTCGTGCCTTACATCCAAAATTTCAATATTCTTATAGGTGTGTTGGACATTGCCCATATGTCCAGGCATCTTTTTGCCTTTAAATACCCTTGAAGGATCTGCACACTGTCCTATTGATCCAGGAGTCCTGTGAACCTTGTGGTGACCATGGGAATCTGGGGAACCTCCAAAATTCCACCTCTTCATAACACCAGCAAAACCACGTCCCTTGGACACTCCTGTTATTTTAACTTTCTCTCCAACGGAAAAGAGATCAACAGTGAGTTCTTGTCCAAGCTCATATCCCTCAAGACTCTCTACCCTAAACTCCTTCAAAAACCTGTAAAAACCTTTCCCAGCCTTCTGTTGATGCCCCTTTTGTGGTCTGTTGACCTTCTTTTCCTTAACCTGGTCAAAGCCAAGTTGAAGGGCCTTATAGCCATCCCTATCCTTTGTCTTTATCTGGATTATTGGACAAGGACCCACCTTTAGGACAGTGACTGGAACCTTTCTCCCGTCACGGGCAAATATCGTCGTCATACCGAGTTTTTTTCCTATTAAACCTAATCCCTTCATAAGTAACCCCTCTACAAAATTAGCCACATTAGAGCTTGATCTCTACGTCCACACCGGCTGGCAAGCTGAGCTTGCCAAGGGCATCTACAGTTTGCTGTGTAGGCTCTAAAATATCAAGCAACCTCTTGTGTATCCTGATCTCAAATTGTTCTCTAGATTTTTTGTTAACATGGACGGATCTGTTTACTGTTATCTTATGTATCCTAGTTGGCAGTGGAATGGGACCTGCAACAGCAGCACCGGTGTTTCTTGCGGACTCCACTATTTCCTGGACCGCCTTGTCCAGGATTCTGTAATCATAGGCCTTTAGTTTAATCCTAATCCTATCACTTTGCATATTCACCATGATCTCAACTCCTATTCAATTATCTCCGAGACTACACCTGCCCCAACAGTTCTTCCACCTTCTCTTATTGCAAACCTAAGTCCCTTCTCCATGGCTATAGGTGCTATCAACTCTACCTCAAACTGCGCATTGTCTCCTGGCATAACCATCTCCACTCCCTCTTCTAACTTGATCACTCCTGTTACATCTGTGGTCCTAAAATAAAACTGGGGCCTATAACCTGTAAAAAATGGCGTGTGACGGCCTCCCTCTTCCTTCTTCAATACATATACCTCTGCCTTAAACTTCGTATGCGGCGTTATACTACCTGGCTTCGCTACTACCTGTCCACGCTCTACTTCGTCCCTCTTTATCCCCCTCAACAGTATCCCTACATTGTCTCCTGCCTGACCCTGATCCAATGTCTTCCTGAACATCTCTACGCCTGTCACCACTGTCTTCTTCGTCTCGCCTAATCCTACTATCTCTACCTCATCTCCTACCTTCACTATCCCACGCTCTACCCTTCCTGTTACCACTGTGCCCCTTCCTGATATGGTAAATACATCCTCTATGGGCATCAAAAATGGCTTGTCTATCTCCCTAACTGGCTCAGGTATATACGAATCTACCGCCTCCATTAACTCAAATATGCACTTCGCTTCCTCACTGTCTGGATCGTCACTCTCCAACGCCTTCAATGCACTACCATGTATCACTGGTATGTCATCCCCTGGAAAATCATACTGACTAAGTAGCTCCCTCACCTCTAACTCCACTAACTCCAATAACTCCTCATCATCAACTAAATCTACCTTGTTCAAAAATACCACTATGCTGGGCACTCCTACCTGCCTGGCTAGCAATATGTGCTCCCTGGTCTGAGGCATTGGACCATCTGTAGCCGCTACCACCAATATGGCACCATCCATCTGCGCTGCACCTGTTATCATGTTCTTTATATAGTCCGCATGACCAGGACAATCCACATGAGCATAATGCCTATTGGGTGTCTCATACTCAACATGCGCTGTGGCTATGGTTATACCCCTCTCCTTCTCCTCTGGTGCCTTGTCTATCTCATCAAATGGTACATACTCAGCACTCCCATACTTCAAACTCAACTGCTTCGTTATCGCCGCCGTCAACGTCGTCTTACCATGATCTATGTGACCTATCGTCCCTATGTTTACATGTGGCTTCCGCCTCTCAAACTTCTCCTTCCCCATAACTACCCCCTGCTTCTTATAATTTCTTCTGCTACTGTTGTTGGTACCTTTTCATAATGATCAAATTGCATTGTAAAATTGGCCCTACCCTGAGTTAAGGTCCTTATTACTGTTGAATAGCCAAACATCTCCTTCAGAGGTACATAAGCTCTCACAATTTGGGTACCTAACCTGGATTCCATACCCAATATCTTTCCCCGCCTACTGTTTAAATCTCCCATAACCTCACCCACATATTCTTCTGGACAGAGAACTTCCACTAACATTATGGGTTCTAATATTACAGGCGAGGCCTTCAAACATGCGTCCTTTATTGCCATTGATCCAGCTACGTAAAAGGCCTGTTCAGATGAATCCACCTCGTGATATGACCCAAATACCAAATTGACCTTAAGGTCAATTGTAGGATAACCTGCCAGGACGCCACTGAGCAAGGCATCTTTAATGCCTTTATCCACAGCCGGTATATATTCTTTGGGTATTACTCCACCTACTATGGAATTTTGAAATATGTACCCTTCACCAGGCGCTGGCTCAACTTCAATAACCACGTGTCCATATTGTCCCCTACCACCAGTTTGCTTAACAAATTTAGCTTCACTCTTGGCTGGCTTAGTGATGGTCTCCCTGTAAGCCACCTTTGGCTGCCCCACATTGGCATCTACCTTAAATTCCCTGATCAATCTATCTACAATAATTTCTATATGGAGTTCACCCATTCCTGAAATAATTGTCTGCCCCGTTTCCTCGTCAGTCTTTACCTTAAAGGAAGGATCTTCTTTTGTCAGCTTGGCAAGTGCAGAAGACAAATTATCCCTATCTGACTTTGTCTTTGGCTCTATGGCCACATCTATTACTGGTTCTGGAAAATCAATGTTCTCAAGTACAACTGGGTCTTTGGGATCACACAGGGTATCGCCTGTGGCAACAGTTTTAAGGCCAACAGCAGCTACTATATCCCCTGCCCAAGCCTCTTTTATCTCCTCTCTCTTATTTGCGTGCATCTTAAGGAGCCTTCCAATTCGCTCCTTCTTCATATTTGTTGTATTTACAAGGCTCATTCCTGTTTCAATGTGGCCAGAATATATCCTCAAAAACGTCAAATGCCCAACATAGGGATCTGTCATCAATTTAAAGGCAAACGCCTTTAAGGGGGCATCATCTCTACATTCACAAATTACCTTTTCATCACTGTCTGGTCTAAGTCCCTCAGCTGGTGGTAAATCCACTGGTGAAGGCAAAAAGTCTATAATTCCGTCTAGTAGGGGTTGTATACCCTTATTCTTAAAGGCTGCCCCACAAAAAACAGGACATATCTTCAAATTTATTGTACTTTTCCGAATTGCCTCAGTTAACCTCTCAGTAGGTATTTCTTCTCCTGATAAATAAAACTCCAGCAACTCATCGTCTTCTTCTGCAACTGCCTCCACTAAGTGAGATCTCCAATATTCTGTTTCCTCCACTAACTCCTCAGGAATAGTCTCAGAATAAGTCTTCTTCCCTAGGGTCTGTTCATCAAAGTACAGGGCCTGACCGTGAATTAAATCTATGACCCCAATAAAATTTTCTTCTTTACCTATGGGTATCTGGATAGGCACAGGCTTGGCCTTGAGTCGTTCCCTTATCATGTCCACAACCCTAAAATAATCTGCCCCAACCCTATCCATCTTATTGACAAATGCAAGCCTTGGCACCCTATATTTATCTGCTTGTCTCCATACTGTCTCAGATTGTGGTTCAACACCACCAACCGCACAAAATACAGCTACTGCGCCGTCCAATACCCTTAAAGACCTTTCCACTTCCACAGTAAAGTCCACATGGCCCGGTGTATCAATTATGTTAATCCTATAACCTTTCCAAAAACAAGTTGTTGCAGCAGATGTTATGGTTATACCCCTTTCCTGTTCTTGGGCCATAAAGTCCATAATGGCTTCACCATCGTGAACTTCCCCTATTTTATGAGACACACCGGTATAAAAGAGGATACGCTCTGTAGTTGTAGTCTTCCCTGCATCGATGTGCGCCATAAAACCAATATTTCGCTGCTTCTCAATAGGTACTATCCTTCCCACATTTCACCTCAATAAAAAAATTTCAAAAACTGACCCTTAACTTACCACCTATAGTGAGCAAAGGCCTTGTTGGCTTCCGCCATTCTATGGGTATCTTCTTTCTTCTTTATTGCAATACCCCTATTATGATAAGCATCGGTAAGCTCTGCACTGAGCCTCCGTACCATACCTTTCTCTCCACGGCTCCTGGCCGCTCCAATCAACCACCTAATTGCCAAAATGAGCTGCCTGTGGGGAGTAACTTCCACTGGAACCTGATAAGTGGCCCCACCTACCCTTCTTGGCTTAACCTCAACCTCGGGTTTCACATTATTAAGAGCCTTCTCAAAGGCAGTCAAAGGCTCGTCTGATGTATTCTTTGCCAGCTCTTCCATTGCCTTATAAACTATCTTTTCAGCAACACTCTTTTTCCCATCCCTCATTACACCATTGATAAATTTGGCTACCAACTTACTCTTATACCTTGGGTCTGGCAAAATTTCTCTTTTAGGTACAGGTCCTTTACGAGGCATATCTTACATCTCCTTAAAAAACTATTTTGGTCTCTTTACACCATATTTAGACCTACTCTTTCTACGATCCTGAACTCCTGCAGCATCAAGAGCGCCACGAATAATTGTATAACGCACACCAGGAAGGTCTTTAACACGACCACCCCTAACCAACACAACAGAGTGTTCCTGCAGATTATGGCCTTCTCCTGGGATGTATGATGTAACTTCTATACCATTTGTTAGTCTTACCCTTGCCACTTTTCTAAGGGCAGAATTTGGCTTCTTTGGAGTTGTGGTGTAAACTCTAACACAAACCCCTCTCCTCTGGGGACATCCCTGCAGTGCCGCCCTCTTCTTTGAAGACTTAACCTTTTCACGCCCTTTCCTAATAAGTTGATTTATCGTGGGCATATACCGCCTCCTTCAAACTATTATATCAATAACAACCAACAAAAATATGTGTTCAAAAGATGTTTTACGTAGCCTATTTTTTATAAGCTGTCAATCAAAGAAATTCAAGGTTTAATAAATACTTAATACTCTTCCTCTTGACTCCACAATTCTTTTTTTAGTTCGTCTAGGAATAATTCGGGATTTTCTGGTTGTTCAGGTACTTCTATTTCAATATCTAGATATGATCTAAATCCCGTTCCTGCTGGAATCAATCTTCCAACAATTACGTTTTCTTTAAGTCCCCTTAAATAATCCACCTTTCCCTCTAAGGCAGCCTCTGTCAAAACCTTCGTGGTTTCCTGGAATGAAGCGGCTGAGATAAATGAATCTGTGGACAATGAGGCCTGTGTAATACCCAAAACCAGGGGCTCAGCAACTGCAGGCTTTAGTCCTTTTTCTACTGCCTTCATATTTTCTTCTAAAAACTTGTGTTTTTCTACATGTTCGCCAATTAGGAAGTTGGTATCGCCAGGATCAACAACATTTACTTTCTTAAGCATCTGACGGACAATTATCTCAATGTGTTTATCATTTATATTTACGCCCTGGTACTTATACACCTCTTGTATCTCATCAACCAGATATTTTGCCAAGTATTTTTCGCCCTTAATTTTTAGTAGGTCATGGAGTTCTGGAGACCCTTCCGTTAAAAAATCTCCAGCCTTCACATAATCGCCTTCCTGTACAAGTATGTGTCTTCCCTTTGGAACCAGGTACTCTTTGGAATCACCAGTCTCTGGAGTGACAATGATCCTACGTTTACCCTTGATATCTGGACCAAAGCTGACCACTCCATCAATTTCTGATATAATGGCCATTTCTTTTGGTTTTCTTACCTCAAAGAGTTCTGCTACCCGTGGAAGACCACCAACTATATCCTTAATTTTTGCAGTTTCCCTTGGTTTTCTCGCTATAATATCCCCAGCATATACCTTTTGACCTTCTTCAACCATTAGAATAGCACCAACTGGCAAATAAAATACCGCATCTAGTGAAGAGTTAGGCCTCTTCTTTACCTCACCCTCTTCATTTACAATAGATATACTTGGCCTATAATTGGTTGACCTATATTCCACAATTGTCTTAGTGGCCTTATTAGTGATTTCATCCACCTTTTCCTCGTAAGTCATTCCCTCTACAATATCACTGTAGTGAACTACACCGTCAACATCCACAATGAACGGCTCTTGGAAGGGATCCCACTCAGCAATTAACTGTCCTTTCTTTACATCGTCACCCATATTCACATGCAGCCTTGCCCCAATGGGAAGAGTATATCTCTCACGTTCTCTACCCTGTTCATCCACTATTCCAATTTGTCCGTTTCTGCCAATAACCAAGAGATATCCTTGCCTATTTTTAACCGTCCTCACACCATTAAAGGTAATCTTCCCAGAATAGCGAGCCACTATGGAAGACTGTTCTATCTCTTTAGACGCGGTTCCACCAATGTGAAAAGTACGCATGGTAAGCTGTGTTCCAGGCTCACCAATAGATTGTGCAGCTATAATACCAACGGCCTCTCCCACATTCACAAGGTGTCCCCTGGCCAGGTCCCTACCATAGCAATAAGCACATACACCCCTTTTGCTCTGACAGGTTAATACCGATCTTATAATTACAGAATTTATCCCTACCTCATCAATTAATCGAGCCTTTTGTTCATCTATCATGGTGTTTGCAGGGACCAATACCTCTCCTGTTTCTGGGTGGAGGATGTCCATAAGGGCTATCCTGCCGAGAATTCTGCTGTATAGCTTTTCCTGTACTTCTCCTGGTTTAACTTCCCTAGTAATTTCAATACCATCCACTGTTCCACAATCCAGTTCAGAAACTATGACATCTTGAACTACATCTACCAATCTCCTGGTTAGGTAACCAGAATTCGCAGTTTTAAGGGCTGTATCTGCAAGACCTTTTCTGGCACCATGTGTTGAGGTAAAGTACTCCAACACTGATAATCCCTCTCTGAACGAGGCAATAATTGGAGTTTCTATGATCTCACCAGAGGGTTTTGCCATAAGACCCCTCATACCAGCGAGCTGCCTCATCTGATCGGGGTTACCCCTTGATCCTGAATGGCTCATCATGTAGATTGGATTTAAACTGTCATTTTCCACTTCTTCGCCTGTTTTGGGATTTACCAAAATATCCTTGGAAATCTCCTCCATCATCATTTTGGCAACTTCGTTAGTGGCCTTAGTCCAAACATCAACAACTTTATTATATCTTTCTGTCCTGGTGATTATACCTTCTCTGTGCTGACTTAAAATCTCTTCAGCTTCACGCCTTGCTGTTTCAATTATCTCTTTTTTCTTTGAAGGTAGTTTAAGGTCCTTAACAGAAATAGTTACCCCTGCCCTAGTGGCGTATTCAAAGCCCAAATCTTTTAACCTATCACACAAAATCACTGTGGCCTTGGTACCAGCCCGATGGTATGCCTCAGCAACTAAACGGGCGATACTCTTTTTATTCATAACACAATTAACCAGATCAAAGGGCACCTCCTTTGGCAAGAGTTCTCCTATGAGGACCCTTCCTGCACATGTCTCAACCAACTTTCCATCCATTCTCACCTTTATCTTGGCGTGGATAGAAATAACACCAGCATCATATGCGGCAATTACCTCCTCAGGATCTGAAAAAACCTTACCCTCTCCAGGTTCAAAGGACCTGATAAGGGACATAAAATAGAGTCCCAAAACTATGTCCTGTGAAGGCAGGATAATGGGTTCACCATTTGCTGGGGACAAGATATTGTTGGTTGACATCAAGAGTACCCTGCACTCAATCCTCGCCTCAATGGATAGAGGAACGTGCACAGCCATTTGGTCACCATCAAAGTCTGCATTATAAGGGGTACATACAAGGGGATGTAGCTGTATTGCCTTACCTTCCACAAGCAATGGCTCGAATGCCTGAATTCCCAGCCTATGTAGTGTAGGAGCCCTGTTTAACAGGATAGGATATTCTTTAACAATCTCTTCCAGTACATCCCATACAACTACTTCTTCCCTTTCCACCATCCTCTTAGCACTTTTAATGGTCGAGGCATGACCCCTTTCTTCTAATTTCTGATAAATAAAGGGCTTAAACAGTTCCAAGGCCATTTTTTTTGGAAGACCGCATTGATGAAGCTTGAGCTTTGGACCAACAACAATTACTGATCTCCCTGAATAGTCAACCCTTTTTCCAAGTAAATTCTGCCTAAACCTCCCTTGCTTCCCCTTTATCATGTCACTCAGTGATTTTAAGGGACGTCCATTCGTACCTGTGATTGCCTTACCTCTTCGACCATTGTCTAAAAGCGCATCAACCGCTTCCTGAAGCATCCTTTTCTCATTTCTGATAATAATGTCAGGCGCCCCTAACTCTAACAATCTCTTTAACCTATTATTCCGGTTAATCACCCTTCTGTAGAGATCGTTTAAATCACTTGTAGCAAACCTACCCCCATCTAAAGGAACTAAGGGTCTTAGATCTGGAGGAATAACAGGCAGTGCTTCTAAAATCATCCATTCTGGCTTGTTTCCAGATTCTAAAAAGGCTTCAACTATCTTTAGTCTCTTAGTTATTTTCTTCTTCTTATTGACAGATTTTGTACTAAGCGTCTCTTGTTTTAATTCCTCTTTGAGCGTTTCTAGATCAATTTCCTCTAGAAGCTCTTTTATGGCCTCGGCTCCCATGCCCACACGACAGGCATCTTCTCCATATTTTTCCAGAACCTGAACATATTGGTCCTCTGTTAAAAGCTGTTTCTTTTTTAAAGAAGTCTCTTTTGGGTCTATAACCACATAAGACTCAAAATAGAGCACCTTTTCCACCTCTGCCATGGTCATATCCAACAGAACACCAATTTTAGATGGAACAGATTTTAAGTACCAAATGTGTGCAACAGGAGCAGCGAGTTCAATGTGGCCCATTCTCTCCCTTCTCACTTTAGAAGAAATAACTTCAACACCGCATTTCTCACATACAATCCCCCTGTGTTTCATCCTCTTGTATTTTCCACAATTACACTCATAGTCTTTTACAGGCCCAAAAATCTTTGCGCAAAAAAGTCCATCTCTTTCAGGTTTAAAAGTCCTATAATTTATGGTTTCAGGCTTTTTTACCTCTCCGTAAGACCATTCCCTTATCTTTTCCGGGGAGGCCATAGATATTTTTATTCCTATTAAATCCTGCGATGTTACCTGAACATCTGTGCCACTTTGCATTGTATATAACTCATCTAAAGACATAATTTTTTCTTCTCCTTGAAAAAAGTTTTATTTCAAGGGACTTAATAACTTTTATTTAGTCAACTATATCGGCTTTTTTCTTGAAACCCTGTTTTTTCCTTTTATCCACTAAGAGCTCAACATCAAGGGCCAGGGCCATGAGCTCTTTTACTAAAACATTAAATGACTCTGGCATAGCTGAAGTTAGATAATTTTCTCCACGAACAATATTCTCATACATCTTTACTCTGCCATGTACGTCATCGGACTTAACAGTTAAAAATTCCTGTAATAAATAGGCTGCCCCATAAGCCTCCAGGGCCCAAACCTCCATTTCACCAAGCCTTTGTCCTCCAAACTGGGCCTTCCCACCAAGGGGTTGCTGGGTTACCAGAGAATATGGACCTGTTGAGCGGGCGTGAATCTTTTCATCAACAAGGTGATGTAGTTTCATCATATACATATAACCCACAGTCACAGGACTATAAAAAGGCTCACCAGTCCTTCCATCGTATAGAACAACTTTACCGTCAGATGGAAGCCCTGCCCTTTTTAATAAATTCCATATTTCTTCTTCACTGGCACCATCAAAAACAGGGGTCTTGGCTTCTATACCCCGTTTAAAAGATTTTACCTCTTCTATAAACTCATCATCACTCATCTCGTCTATAATTGTATTAATCTCTTCTGAATCAAATACTGCCATTACTTCTTGTCTTAGTTTATCAATGTCAACTGCCTCTTTAGCCATTTCAGCCAGTTGTTCTCCCAGTTCCTTCAACCCCCAACCAAGGTGGGTCTCCATAATCTGCCCTATATTCATTCGAGAGGGAACACCAAGAGGATTTAGGACAATATCCACAGGTCTACCATCCTTAAAAAATGGCATGTCTTCTTCTGGCAAAATGCAGGAAACAACACCCTTGTTACCGTGCCTTCCGGCCATCTTATCTCCCACGCTGATTTTCCTCTTAATTGCAATATAGACCTTTACCATTTTTATAACACCAGGAGGCAGATCGTCGCCCTCAATAACTTTGGCACGCTTTTTCTCGTACACACCCTGAACAAATTCAATTTTTCTATTGTATTCCTTTAGTATCTCATCTACCTGCTCATTTACTTCTTTACTTCCAAAGGCACCCTTTAACTTCTTTAGAGGAATGGACTCAAATACAGACTTTTTTAAGGGTTTATTAGCCTCAGCCCATACCTTTCCCTTTTCCTGTTTAACTATGGTCTTAGATAGATTTTTACCCTTAATTATATTCCATAATTTTTCCCTAATAGCAGATGTTATTCCCTTTATGTGTAGTTGTTCCTTTCTATCTATCTCTTTTAACTCTTCAGCTTCGATCTGTTTACTCCTGTCATCCTTTTCAGTGGACCTTCTATTGAATACCTTGACATCTATTACTGTTCCTTCAATTCCTGGAGGCACTTTTAATGAGGTGTTTTTCACATCCCTTGCCTTGTCCCCAAAAATGGCCCTAAGTAATCTTTCTTCTGGTGTTAGCTGTGTTTCACCCTTTGGAGTAATCTTTCCAACAAGGATACTATCAGGTTTTACTTTTGCACCAATCCGAATGATACCACTTTCATCAAGATCTTTTAGCATGTCCTCACTTACATTTGGGATATCCCTGGTAATCTCCTCTGGTCCTAATTTTGTATCTCTAGCAACCACTTCAAATTCCTCAACATGGATAGATGTAAATACATCATCTTTTACGCACCTTTCAGACAGCAAGATGGCATCCTCAAAATTGTATCCACCCCAGGGCATAAAAGCCACTATCAAATTCTTTCCAAGGGCTAATTCTCCATCCTTAATACAAGGACCATCCACCAAAATCTGCCTCTTGGAGATTTTATCCCCAATCTTTACAATAGGAATTTGATTATAACAGCTGTTCTGATTTGATTTTTGAAATTTCTCTAAGTCATAAACTTTTACTCCACATGTTTCAGGGGCATAAGACTCATCATAGTATCTTACTATAATTTTTTGTGAATCCACATATTCTATAACTCCATCTCCTTCTGCTAACAGACAATTTCCTGAATCCTTGGCAACTGTTGATTCCATACCTGTACCAACCAATGGAGGCTCACTTATAAGCAATGGTACTGCCTGGCGTTGCATGTTTGATCCCATAAGTGCCCTGTTTGCGTCATCATGCTCCAAAAAAGGAATAAGTGCCGAAGATACAGAAACAATTTGCCGTGGAGATATATCCATTAATGTTACCCGTTTTTTATCAACTACAACAAATTCGCCTTGTTCCCTGGCTGGTACTTTGTCAGGGATAATGTTTCCCTCATCATCTATTAAATCTGTTGCCTGTGCTATTATCTCGTTCTCTTCTTCTTGGGCATCGAGATATACAATCTCATTAGTTACCTTTCCATCTACTACCTTGATATACGGAGTCTCTATAAATCCATATTTATTTACTTTTGCATAGGTGGTTAAAGAAACAATCAGGCCAATATTAGGGCCTTCAGGGGTCTCAATTGGGCAAATCCTTCCATAATGACTTGGGTGTACGTCTCTCACTTCAAATCCAGCACGTTCTCTAGTTAGACCACCTGGACCAAGTGCTGAAAGCCTCCTTTTATGTGTTACCTCAGACAATGGATTTGTCTGGTCCATAAATTGGGAGAGCTGAGATGTACCAAAAAACTCCTTGACCACTGCTATAACTGGCTTGGGATTGATGAGATCATGGGGCATTAAGGTTGCCACTTCTTGTTGACTCATTCTCTCCTTAATAGCCCTTTCCATGCGGACCAACCCAATCCTAAACTGATTTTCTACTAACTCACCTACCGGTCTAACCCTTCTATTTCCAAGATGATCTATATCATCTGCTGGTCCATGGGTATCCTTTAATCGAATTAACTTCTTTACTGTTAGGAGAATATCTTCATTGGTGAGCACCCTTAAATCCATTGGCAGGTTGTGACCCAACCTTTTATTTAATTTATAACGACCAACTATTGATAAATCATAATAATCAGGATTTGAAAAAATGTTATCAAAAAAAGTCTTTGCCACATCAGGAGTGGGAGGAGAGCTCGGTCTTAGACGTCTGTAAATTTCCACTTGTGCGCTTTGCTGGTCAGTTGTTTTATCGATCTCCAAAGTCTTCAAGATGGAATCTGATATATCAACACCTTTTGTGTGAAAAACTTTAAGCAGATATTCACCCTTGTCAGATAATAGATCTATAAGTTCATGACTAATCTTATCACCTACACAGGTTAAAACCTCTCCTGTATCTTGATCAACAATATCCTGGGCAACATATTCCTCTTCAAGACTATGTGGATCTACTTCCAGCCACTGAACGCCCTTATTAACCATCACCGCCCACATGGCTTTATTTAATTCACTACCCTTATGAAATAGGATGTTCCCCTCTTTGTCATACACATCAGCAAATAACCTCTCCCTTCTAAAAAACTCCCTTTTTACTTGCCTGTATACCTTGTCTCCTAAAATTTTATATTGTTCAGTATCATAAAAGTAATTTAATATCTCCTCTTTGGTTAAACCCATTGCCTTAAAGAGAATAGTGGCTGGCATCTTTCTGCGCCTATCGATACGCACATAAAGTATATCCTTGTGATCAAACTCAAAGTCCAGCCATGAACCTCGCATGGGGATTATCCTGGCATTGTAGAGTACTTTTTTGCTTGAGTGAGTTTTGCCACTGTCATGATCAAACAAAATACCTGGAGAACGCTGCAACTGATTTACTACTACACGCTCAGTCCCATTTATAATAAATGTGGCCCTGTCTGTCATAAGGGGGAGGGTTCCAAAGTAGATATCCTGCTCTTTGATATCACGAATAGACCTAGTTTCAGTTTCTTCGTCAACGTCATACACAATGAGTCTCACCTTGAGTCTGATGGGCGCTTCATAGGTTAAACCCTTTATTAAACACTCAGTCACATCATATTTGGGTTCTCCGATTTCATAACTAACGTATTCCAAGCGCGCTGTTTTGTAAAAATCTTCTATGGGAAATACAGATCTAAAAGCTGCCTCAAGTCCTACATCCTCCCGTCTACTTGCGGGGGGTAAGTCCTTTTGCAAAAAATCCTTGTAAGATTCCTTTTGAAGTTGTAAAAGATATGGCGTATCTAAAACTTCCTTTATCCTTCCAAACTTCTTTATAAGTCTTCCCATAATTTCACCTTAAATTTTTGAATTGGACTTTTTTATACACTTTGATAAAATTTTTTTAGTTAAGCTTTGCAACACACGGAGACCAGAACCGAACTCGGTTTGGAATGAAAACCACCTGGTGGGAAATCAAAAAGGGCAGCTTGGCCCCTGATCTAAAACCTAGCTGCCCCTTTATATTCTTCTGTTATTTAAGCTCTACAGTAGCACCAGCTTCCTCGAGCTGTTTCTTAGCTTCTTCTGCTTCTTCTTTGGATACCCCTTCTTTTATTACTGATGGCACCTCATCTACCTTGGCCTTAGCTTCTTTGAGACCTAAACCAGTTAATGCCCTAATGGCCTTGATCACTGCAATCTTATTGCCACCAATCTCCTTTAGTACTACGTCAAATTCTGTCTTTTCTTCTTCTTGGGCTCCGCCTGCTTCTCCTCCGGGAGCTGCAACCCCGGCTACTGCTGCAACTGGAGTAGCTGAAACTCCAAATTTTTCTTCAAGCTCCTTTATGAAGTCGGCCAATTCCAACACTGTCATGTTTGAAATAAATTCAATTACTTGTTCCTTTGTAATTTCTGACATCTGATCCTCCTTAAAATATTTTTGGCTTTGGCTTAATTAACCTTCTTTCTGGTCTTTTATGCCTTGTAAGGCATATAAAAGTCCCCTTATTAAATTGGCAAACAGACATACAAAATTAGTTGGCACAGCATTCAATGTACACAACATCTGAGAAAGCAATTCTTCTTTGGAGGCAAGCTTTGATAACTGTTCAATTTTTGCCTCATCGAGCAATTGTCCTTCAAAAGCACCAAATTTAATTTTAAAATCCTTCTTTTTCTTTTTATATTCCCCAAGTACCTTTGCAGCAACAACTGGATCGTCATACCCAAATGCGAAGGCGCAATTCTCTTTAAGCTGATCACCCAAGATTTCAAATTCACTTCCCTTTAAGGCTATCTTGGCAAGGGTATTCTTTACAACTTGAAACTCCACACCCTTTTCCCTGAGCATTCCCCGGAGTGTCTCCATCTCTTCAACTGTAAGTCCTTTAAAATCTGTCACAAGAATGATATTTGCCTTTGTGACCCTCTCCTTTATTCTCTGAATTAACTCAGCCTTTTCTTGACGTGTCTTACTCACATCCACCTCCCCATGTATAGAGCCAAAGCCGGTCTCGGCAGGCAATTAAGGCTCACTGGCCACCTGCTGTCTTTGACTCTTATAATTTTTATTCAATATAACTAGTTATCTTAGTTGGTTCTATTTTTATCCCAGGTCCCATAGTTGTGGATATTGCCATACCTAGAAAATATGCCCCTTTTACAGTCTGGGGTTTTGCTTTATTAATACTGTCTAACAAGGCCTGGATATTCTCCTTTAGTTTCTCAAGTCCAAAGGATACTTTACCAACCGGGGCATGGACAATACCTGCCTTGTCAACCTTATATTCAACCATTCCTTTTTTGAGCTCAGATATTGCCTTTCCTATATCAAAAGTGACAGTTCCTGTCTTTGCATTGGGCATGAGCCCTCTTGGGCCCAATATCCTACCCACCTTCCCAACCTGAGACATCATATCAGGGGTTGCAACTGCCTTATCAAATTCAAGCCATCCTTCCTGAATCTTCTGAACTAAATCTTCTGCTCCCACAAAGTCAGCACCTGCTTCTTGCGCTTCCTGTTGCTTCTCACCTTTACAAAAGGCCACAACCTTTATCTCCTTACCAAGACCGTGGGGTAATGCAATCCCTCCTCTGACCATTTGATCTGAATATTTAGGATTAACGCCCAGCCTTACAGCAACGTCAACTGTCTCATCAAAAGACGCATAGGCTATATCTATGGCAAGCTTAATTGCTTCATCTAACTCGTATTTCCTATCCCCTACTTTTTTCTTTGCTTCTAAATATTTTTTTCCTCTTTTTGCCATAACTAAACTCCACTATTTAACAACTTCTATACCCATAGAACGGGCGGTTCCCATTATTGTCCTCACAGCAGCATCAAGGTCACTACAATTTAGATCCGGCATTTTGATTTTGGCTATTTCTTCCACTTGCTGCATTGTAACCTTACCAACAATATCTTTCTTTGGTTCGCTAGATCCTTTATCTACCTTAGCTGCCTTCTTTAGCAAAACAGATGCAGGTGGAGTTTTAGTGATAAATGTAAAGGACCTGTCTTGATACACCGTAATAACAACTGGTATAATCATGCCCTTTTGATCAGAGGTCTTTGCATTAAAGGCCTTACAAAATTCCATAATATTTACCCCGTGCTGACCTAAAGCAGGCCCCACAGGTGGCGACGGATTAGCGGATCCAGCAGGAATCTGCAACTTGATTTTTGCTATCTCTTTCTTTGCCATAACATCCTTCCTTCACTTCTGGATTTATCCTCGCACCAGAGGGTGTATATCCTAAGGTGCTAATTACTGTGTCTTTGATACCTGGACAAAGTCCAGTTCCACCGGGGTAGACCTTCCAAAGATTGAAACAGTTACCTTTAGTGTGCCCTTGTCTTGATTTACTTCTTCTACATATCCATCAAAATTTGCAAATGGCCCATCTATTACTAGTACCCTGTCACCTGGGTGAAAATCATATTTAGGTCTTGGCTGTTCCTGTCTTTGCTCTATTAACCTAAGCAGTGCCTCTGCTTCAGAGTCCTTTAAGGGTACAGGTCGGGTCCTATGACCAATAAAACCAGTTACCCTGGGAATTTGTCTCACCATGTGCCAGGACTCATCAGTCAAAATCATCTTTACCAAGACATAACCAGGATAAAATTTTCTGGTTGTAGTCTTTTTCTGCCCCTTCACCATCTCAATTACCTTTTCAGTAGGAACAACCACATCTTCAATATAACCCTTTGCCTTACCCTTTTTTATCATCTCTTGTATGGTCTTCTCTACCTTGTACTCACAACCAGACAGGGTCTGTACTATGTACCACTTGGCTTGTTGCTTTTTTTCTTCCATAGTCTCTACTTTAAATAATCAGGCCTTTAGGATAAAATGACTTGAATTATCTTAGATAGGAGAATGTCAACTATTCCAAGATACACTGAAACTATCAAGACCAAAACCAAGACAGAAGTACAGGTGGCCACAGTTTGCTTTTGTGAAGGATATGCCACCTTCTTCATCTCCACCTTGGATTCTTCAAAAAACTCCTTAAACCTTTCAATGGGATTTTTCTGACCGTTTACTGACTTTTTTTTATTTTTTTTCATAGGTACACACAAAAAAATTGGCAGGCCAGGAGGGATTCGAACCCCCAACCCTCGGATTTGGAGTCCGATGCTCTGCCAATTCGAGCTACTGGCCTGCACTTAAAATTTATTATTTTGATTCCTTATGCACTACATGCTTACCACACTTTGGACAAAACTTCCTCAACTCTAATTTAGTTGTGTTCCTTTTATTCTTGGTAGTCGAATAGTTCTTTGACTTACACTCTGTGCAACGAAGCTGTATTTTAACCCTCATGTTATTACTCCAA
>NZ_BAAIEW010000029.1:0-38004 GCF_054654515.1 Desulfothermus okinawensis JCM 13304
AGGAGGTACTTTCAAGGGCAACAGCCCTTTCAATTAGGTTTTCTAGCTCCCTTACATTCCCTGGATACTCATATGACATGAGCTTTTTTTGGGCTTCCTTGGAGAATCCTTTGATGTTTTTGTTTTGTTCCTTGGAGAATTTTTTCAAAAAATGTTCTGCTAAAAGGAGAATATCTTCTTCTCTCTCCCTTAGTGGTGGCACATGCAATATCATACCACTTAATCTATAAAAAAGGTCTTCTCTAAATGTGCCTTTTGAGACTTCCTCTTCTATATCCCTGTTGGTAGCTCCAATAAATCTCACATCCACTTTTATCTCTTCAAGACTCCCTAAGGGAATAAATGTGCCATCTTGAATACACCTAAGTAGCTTTATTTGAATGTTTTGAGAAATTTCACCAACTTCATCTAAAAGAAAGGTACCCTTGTGGGCCTTTTGCAGAAGCCCCTTTTTGGATTGAACTGCTCCGGTAAATGCTCCTTTTCTGTAGCCAAAGAGCTCACTTTCTACCAATTCGTCTGGAACACCTCCACAATTTATGGCAACAAAGGGATAATCTTTTCTATTACTATTTTCATGGATGGCCCGTGCAATTAATTCTTTCCCTGTACCTGATTCCCCTGTAATTAATACATTTATATTTGTTGGAGCAATTTTATTTATCAAGGTAAAGATATCTTGCATTTTACGACTATTTCCAATGATCTGACCATATTTGTTTTTTAGTTCCTTTTTGAGCCATATATTTTCTTCTTCCAGTCTGGACTTCTCTATGGTTTTTTTTACAACAAGCAAAAATTCTTCAATATCAAATGGCTTGGGGATATAGTCTTTTGCCCCAAGTTTCATTGCCTTTACTGCTGTTTTGGGATCTGCAAAGGCTGTGATCATAAGAACTGGAAGATGGGGAAGCTCCTTTGAGATAAATTTTAGAAGATCCAACCCATTTTCATTGCCCAGTTTTATATCTAGAACAACAAGATCCATTATGTTGGACAGTAAAAGTCTTTTTCCGTCTTTAATGTTGCTAGCTTTAAAAGTCTTATATCCTTCATTTTCCAGGGCAATATCCAACACATCTACTATACTTGAATCATCATCTACAATTAATATCTTAGTCATAGAAAGTAGGCCCCATATCTTTTAATTCATATATAAGATGGCCATTACAAAAATTTATAGTAACTTTGCCTTTTAGTTTTTTCCCAAAACACGGCGTGTTTTTACCCTTTGATATTAAAGTGTTATCATCTGCTATCCAGTCTATTTCAGTATTAAATATAATAAAATTTGCAGGGGAATCTTTTTGAATATCCCTTATATCAAGGGAGAAGATTTCAATTGGTCTTTTATGCATACATCTTATAACATCTTCAAGGGCAAGTATTTCTTTTGATATGAGTTCAAATAATAGAGAAAGGGCAGTATCCAGTCCACTTATCCCATTTGGAGCCATTGCAAAAGGCACTTCTTTTTCAAATTTTGCATGGGGGGCGTGGTCTGTTGCAATCACATCTATTATTTTTTCCCTAACAGCCTGTCTTATTGCCTCAACATCACTTTTTGACCTCAGAGGAGGATTGACCTTTGCATTTGTATTGTAATCATCTATAATTGAATCATTCCACATGAGATAGTGGGGACAGGTTTCTGCAGTTATCTTAATCCCTTTTTGTTTTGCAAAGTATATTAGCTCCACAGATTGTTCACAACTAATATGGCATAGGTGAATGGGTATATCCAGGTAGCTGGAAAGTAGAATATCTCTGGCAACCTGAACAGATTCAGCCACTGTTGGCTGCCCCTTTAATCCAAGCCTGTCACTTAGCTCTCCCTCGTTTATACACGTATCTTTAGCAAGATATGGATCTTCACAGTGGTCAAGTACTATTAGACCTGCATTATTGGCATATTCCACAGCCCGTCTAAACAGTTCATTGTCTTTTACAGGGATACCATCGTTTGATGCAGCAATACATCCTGCATCTTTGAGCTCATGTAAGGGAGCAAGTTCCTTGCCATAAAGTCCTTTTGTTAGGGCTGCAACAGGGTATATATGAGGGCCTATAGGGAAATTGCTATTTGCTTTTTCTTTTATATATGTTGTTATCTGTGCGGTATCGTTTACAGGGGTTGTATTTGCCATTGCAAAGACGTGAGAAAATCCTCCTGCAGCAGCGGCCTTAAGACCAGATATTATATCTTCTTTGTACTCCTGCCCTGGATCCCTAAGATGTGTATGGATATCCACTAAAGGAGGCAGGACCACTCCTTTTTTCTCCATCTTAGGTGTGTTATTTGGAATTTGGTGGTTTTTAGGCAATATATCTATAATTTTGCCATTTTTTATGTATATGTTTTTTTCTTCATTGTTTATTTTTATGCCAGTAAGTATAAATTCGTTATTTTTCATGGTAGTGTCCTATTTTTTAGGTTAAAAAAAGATAAAGTAGTGCCATTCTCACTGCAACCCCAGAAGATACCTGGTCTAAGATAACACTATTTGAGGAGTCAGCTATATCTGAATGTATTTCCACTCCCCTATTCATGGGACCTGGATGCATGACTTTTACATTTTCTTTTGCCAGCTTTAGGTGACTATTTGATAGTCCATAATGGATTGAGTATTCCCTTAAAGATGGCAAAAGTCCTGACTGTTGTCTCTCCAGTTGAAGTCTAAGACATTCAACTGCATCTACTTCCTTTACTGCCTCTTTTAAGTCATAAAATACTTCTACATCCCATTTGGATATATTTTTTGGTAAAAGGGTCCTTGGGCCACAAACCCTAACCTTTATTCCAAGCTTGTTGTACAGCTTTATATCAGATCTTGCCACCCTGCTGTGGGCAATATCTCCAAGTATTAGGATAGTCTTATCTTTGAAGTTTTCCCAGTGCTTGTATAGGGTATATCCATCTAAAAGTGCCTGGGTTGGATGTGCATGCCATCCATCACCTGCATTTAATACAGTACAATTTACCTGTTCTGATACGAATTTGGCAGCTCCACTTTGCTTATGTCTAATCACAATCAGGTCTGGATGCATTGCCTGAAGGGTAAGCACTGTATCTTTTAGACTTTCTCCTTTTTCTTCGCTAGACCCCTTTGTTTGGAGAGAGAAGACATCTGCAGAGAGCCTTTTTGCTGCTATATCAAATGAGGTCTTGGTCCTGGTGGAGGGTTCTGAAAAGTATAGTATTACGCTTTTTCCCTTTAAAGTTGGTATTTTTTTTATCTGTCTTAAGTTTATCTCCTCAAATTTCTGGGCAAGCTCAAATAGATAATATATTTCATCCTCTGTTAATTCATCCACATCAAGTAAGTGTTTGTGTTGCCATTCCATGGGGCCTTCTCCGATTTTTATTATAGTTAAATTTCTATTTCAAACTGCTTTATGTCCTTAAATATTATATTCTTTGAATTGAGTCCTATTGTTTTATAATTATTTTTATACATGTTTTTGTAACCAAAAAATTCACCCTGATATTTTTTGGGGACCAATAATTTTTTTATCTTCTCCTTTGTCAAAAGCATATAGGTAAAGACAATTTTATACAGGATATAGGACCTTATCATACTCCCATATGCAGGAGACCAGGGACCTGCTACAATATTTTTTTCAAGGGATTTTTCGTTGTGAAGGCCAATTCTAATAACCGGGATGTTATTTCTCCAAAGACGCATAACTCCCCTTGCTACTAACTTAATTGAGCGGTGTAAGTCTAGTGGCTCATATTCTTTTTTTAAAAATTTTTTTTCTAACACTGTCCCTTTTAATACAACACAAGGGTAAATCCTCACCATATCTGGTCCAAGCTTGATGGTTTGATTTATATCTTCCATCCATGTTTTACTGTTAAATCCAGGAAGGCCTGGGAGTAATTGGATCCCCAATTTTAAATCAAACCCTTTTATGAGGGAGCACGCATATTTGGCAATATCTTTACTGTATCCCCTGCCTGATGCTTTTAATATGTTATTGTCAAAGGATTGTATTCCAACCTCCACAGTATCAATGCCTAATCTTTTGATTTTACTTAATATTTCGCTGCTTATATAGTCAGGCCTGGTGGAGCACCGAATCCTGCTTATAAGACCTTGTTCTTTAAATGGAAGAGCAAATTCTAGAAATCTTTCAATCCATATTAATGGTAGTCCTGTAAATGTACCCCCATAAAATGCCAACTCAACTGATGTTTTTTTACTTTCTTCTAATGTGCAAAGGAGTTTTTTAAAGTTGTTAAAATTTTTTTCAATTGAATTAACGCTGGCTCCAGTCTGTAGATTTTGTGCGCAATAAATGCATCTTTTGGGGCACCCTAAAAAGGGAATAAAAAAAGGAACGATTTTTTCTTTGGTTTTCTTTGGTTCTGGGTGAGAGAAGGTTATTGTTTCCATTTTTTACAAAAATAAGCTTCAGTTGCTTGAAAAAAAAATTTTAGTAGGTTATAATGATTTCACGTAGTTGTTGTATCCGTATTCTCAATTACATGTAGCTTAAATTGAATTAATTTACAAGTTTTTCATTTAAACCCTATCTAGTAGAGCACATAAAAATGGAGGGACATGTTATGGAATGTATTTTTTGTAAGATTGTTAGGGGAGAGATTCCATGTGCTGAAGTTTATTCAGATGAGAACATACTGGCTTTTTTAGACATTGCTCCCATAGCCAAGGGGCATACCCTTATTATCCCAAGGGAACATTATGAAAATTTGTTCAAAATGCCTGTTGAGTTGGGAAGTGAACTTTTACAAGTTATGCAAAAGGTTGGTTCAGCAATTATGAAGGCAACTGGTGCCACAGGAATAAACGTGGTAATGAATAATTATCCTTCTGCAGGACAGGTTGTGCCCCATGCACATTACCATTTGATTCCAAGGATAGAGGGTGATGGTTTGTTTAAAGTGGTTCAGGGGAAGTATGACTCAAATGATGAGATGTTGGATTTAGCAGATAAGATCAAACAAAATGTTTAATTTAAAAAATAGGAGAATCTTTATGTCCCGTAAAACTCTAACAAAGGCAGATATAGTAGAAAAGATATACGAAAAGACCGGTCTTAACAGGTCGGATGTTAAGGAGTACGTGGAGTCCCTTTTATCCATTATGAAAAAAGCAATAAAAGAAGATAGGTCTTTACTCATAAGTGGATTTGGAAAATTTGAAAGTTACTATAAAAAGGCCAGAAAGGGCAGAAATCCCCAGACAGATGAGACAATTACCCTGCCCCCAAGAAATGTATGTGTGTATAGGATTTCAAGAAAGTTTAGGGCAGAGCTCAACGAGCAAGAATAAATGCATTTGGATAGGATTTATTTAATATATTAAGGGCATATTTTGCTTTTTCTAAAGATGAGAAGCTACCTGCCTGAACGCGCCAAAACGTTTTAGCACCAACTGTTACTTTAATAATACGGGAGTCATTATATCCCTTTTTTTTCAGGGCAAAATATGTCCTATATGCATTTATTTTACTTGCAAATGAGCCCACTTGAATCAAAAAGGTTTGTTTTTCCACTGATGGGGCTGTTAATACCTTCAAAATAACAGGGGCAGTACCAGTACCTATCATGCCTATCTTTTTTGCAGCACTGTATGAGAGATCAATTATCCTATTTTTAACAAAAGGGCCTCTATCGTTTATTCTCACAATCACCTGTTTATTATTATATAAATTGGTGACCAATACCCTGGTGTTAAAGGGAAGAAGTTTGTGGGCAGCTGTTAGTGCGTACATGTTATAGATTTCGCCATTTGCAGTCCTTTTGCCATGAAAGTTTGGACCGTACCAGGATGCAATACCTTTTTCTGTATAGTTTTTCAGTTGATATTGTAGCCTGGGTCCTATTTGTATGGGGTAATGGGAAACAGTATGGGTACAACTCAATATATTGAAAAGAAAAAACAAAGAAATTATGAAGGCAATTTTAAGTGTTGACCTTGGCATAAAGACTGGTCTAGCCATTTTTTCAGAAAATGCAAACCTTTTGTGGTTCTGGTCCCACAATTTTGGCAATAAAAATAGGCTAAAAAGGGGTGTAAACAATATACTTTTTAGAATTTCTAAAAAGTGGGATCTAATGTCTATAGTTGTGGAAGGTAGTCGAGATTTGGGTAAGGTGTGGATAAAAAAGGGTATAAAATTAAACATACCAGTTTTACAGGTATCGCCTGAGAGGTGGAGGGAAGATATTTTGGGGTCAAGGGACCTTGCTTCTAAAGAAGCCAAGAGACTTGCCGCTCTTTATGCCAGAGATATAATAATTGACTCTGGTCTTTCTCCTCCAAAGGTGGTAAACCTTGACGCTGCCGAGGCAATTTTAATTGGATTTTGGGGAGTTAAACATATTGGGAAACAAATTTTTAAAGGAGAAGTGGATAGTGAGAAGTTATTTAATAGATGAAATACCAAGGGCAGATATTGAAAAAATCAGGACATATTTAAGAGAGAAAAAATTTAAAAGTCCCATAGAAGATATTTTCTGGATTCAAGTACCTGAGGAGCTTCTAACTTCTGAGCAAAAAGAGCATATTTCAAGTTGTGGTCCCTACATATTTTCCCTTGAGCTTGGAAGAGACTTTATAAAATTAGAACTTCTTGTCAGGGCCACTAATAAAATAAGATGTAGCTGCATATCCTTTGCCAATTTAGAACAGATAAACTATGGTATAAATTTAATTGAAAATATATATCTGTCTGCAATTAATGGTAAAAAACTAAATTAGACTTTTATGAAGCTGGCTAAATCTCTAAAAGAGTTAAATCCAAAAGATGTACATCTATGTTTAAGTGTTAAAAAATTTATTATAGATGATCTCCATATAGATATTGGGAATAAAAATATAATAGTTGCAGTATCAGGGGGAGGAGATTCAATTGCCCTCCTTTTGATTATGAATGTTCTAAAACAAAACATGAAATTTAAGATAGTTGTTGCCCACCTGGACCATGGGCTCAGGGAATCGTCTAAAAATGAGATGAAATTTGTAAAAAAACTGTGTGAAGAAAATAAAATCCCTTGCTATTGTGGGCATGCCAGGGTTTCAGTTTATGCTGAGGTGAGAAAAATTGGTATAGAAGAGGCTGCCAGGATTATCAGGTACCGTTTTTTAGAAGGGGTAAGAAAGAAACTAGGAGCTGATTTTATTTGCACAGCCCATCATTTAAATGATCTTGCAGAGGATGTTTTGATGAGGCTTACCAGGGGAGTTGGATGGCCTTATTTGGGTGGCATGGACGGTGTGAACTTAAAAAAAAGGATTTTAAGACCTCTTCTTATAATACCAAAAAATAGGCTCTTATCCCTACTTAAAAACTATTCAATAGACTGGGTGGAAGATGAGTCCAATTACAGTTTAAGGTTTAAAAGAAATAGGATAAGACACAGGATAGTTCCACTGTTTATGGAAGAAAATCCAAATTTTTTAAGTTCCATAAAAAAACTATGGAAATTATCCAGAATTGACAAAGATTATTTTGACGAGGAAATAAAAAGACTTAGATTAAGAGAGATTAAGAGTAATGGCTATATTATTATAAAAAGGGAATACTTAATTCTCCTTCCCAGGGCAATGAGGCTTAGATGGTACAGGGATATATTAAACCGTTTTAAGTATAATACATCCCTGTACTCAAATTTATTCAATCTAGATGATTGTATAGTAAATTTTAAAGGCCCTCGGCTCATCCAGTTCCCTGGAAACAAGAAGGTTAAAGTTGACAAAGACCTTGTTTTATTTGTTTGTGAATGATTTTTTATTTCTTTTTTTCAAATATCTTTTTTATTTTTTGTTCAAAGGTCTCTGGAGTAAAAGGTTTTACAATATAATTTGATACCCCTGCCTGAACAGCTTCTATAACGTTTTCTTGTTGACCTTCTGCTGTTACCATTAAGAATGGAAGGTCAGCAAATTCTTCACTAGCGCGTACTTTTCTTAAAAGCTCTATGCCTGACATCTTGGGCATATTCCAGTCAGAGATAATAAAATCAATCTTGTCTTTGTTTAAGATTTCCCATGCAGTTGAACCATCATCTGCATCAACCACATTTGTAAATCCAAGTTGCTTGAGTATGTTTTTTATAATCCTTCTCATTGTTGAGAAATCATCTACAACCAAAATCCTCATATTTTTGTTAATAGCCATGGTCTTTATCTCCTTTTTTAGTTTTTTAATCGCTCATACTGAATTCAACCACAAAATCTCCGTGCTCTGTGGTGAAAGGTACAGCCATTATTTTGTTTTTTGTAATATGGGTAATTGTATGATTCTCACCCATTATTACAGTTGGGGTAGCACCTTCCATTGCTATGCCCATGTCCGCCAATTTTGCCCTGGCCTGACCAGAGATCATATTAGTTATTTCTCCCACAGCATCCTGCACATCTTCAACTATATTTTCAATATCATCTCCAAGTAAATTCTTTACTATCTGAACAGCGCATTTCTTTGAAAAAGAGACACTCATGACCCCCTTTTTCCCCCCTTGAGCTGTAAATCCTACAATACCAGAAACGTCTCCAAACGCCCTATTATTATCCTTTATATATGGCTTTTCTGCCTTGGGATTAATCATGGCCATGGTGGATAACACATTTACGGTGGCTTCAATAAAAGGTTTTGCGAGCTTTATGTCCATATTTTGTCCCTTGGGATTTTAGTGGTTATAACTTAATGAAAATTTTTAACCTCTTCTTTTAATTTTTGCAACCCTGAGTATATTTGTTTTGAACGTATAGGTCCAATGGTGGATACCTTTCTTAGTTCATCGTGGTTAGCATTCAGCAAATTTTCCAGGGTATTGAAATGAGATATGAGCAATTTAAAGGTCTTTGGGCCAATGCCCATAATTTTTTTGATATCACTTTGGACCAATGTTTTTCGGGCCCTTGACCTGGTTTTAGAAATTGTAAACCTGTGTACATTGTCTCTTAGAAACTGAATAAATAAAAGTTCCTTTGAATTTTTTGAAAGTAATATGGAATTTTTCCGACCCTCAATATATATTTTGTCTGGCTCCAATCTTCCTTTTGACTTGGCTATTGAAATTAATCTAAAGGGCAATCTAGTCTCAAAGAGCTTTTTAAAGCCAGATTTAACAGCATTTATCTGTCCCTTACCACCATCAATAATAATTAGGTCCGGCCACGGCTCTCCAAGTTTAAACCTCCTTTTGGTCCACTCATGTAAAGTCAGGTAGTCGTCTCTTTTGTGGTCAAGTTTAGAGAATTTAAAGATCCTGTATTGATCCTTTTTTAGCTCACCATCTTCAAAGACAATCATGCCCACCATGGTATGTCTGCCCATTACATGTGATGCATCGATAACTTCAATTCGCTTGGGGACTACCTCCATTCCAATCAATCTGGAGATTTTAGTTAGCTCCATTATGTATTTAGGACTGCTATGTTTAAAGATATTCAGGCTTGCCAGTCTCAAAAGATCTTTGTGTACACTAGTTGCATTGGAGATAACATTAAGTTTTTTCCCCTTTTTTTCGGTCAAAAAGTCCAGCACATTGGGGTCTATTTTACAGGTACTTGGTATGAGAATTTTATCTGGGACATTATTATTTAAGGAATAAAATTGAAATATTACTGCATTTAAGATTTCATTTAAATTATTTTTATCCCCAAGGCTAAGGTAATTTATTTTTTCAAAATTAAAATGGAAATTTTTTTGATCAAGCACCCTTCCATCTCTAATGATAATTATGCCTATTCCAACTATGACATCATTAGATTCAATTGAAAAAACGTCCATATCCCCATGGGATGGAAGGATTACCCTCTGCTCTTCCAGGGTCTTTTTTATTTCAAATAATTTATCTCTAACTTGAGATGCTTTTTCAAATTCCAGTTTTTCTGAAGCTTCCCACATCTGTTTTTCAAGTTTTGAGATGAGTTTTTTATTTTTTCCTTTTAAAAACAACTCCACTTCATGGATTAAATCCATATATTCTTCTTTGGACACATTATAACAACAAGGCGCTAAGCATCTTTTGATGTGGTACTGTAGACATGGTCTTGATCTATTTTTGAAAACTGTATCCTTACATTTTCTTATGGGAAAGATCTTATTCAATAGTTTATAGGTATGTCTTGCTGCCTTTGCAGAAGTATAAGGACCAAAATACTTGCAATTATTATTTTTTAAAATTTTTCTGGTTATCTGGATCCTGGGGTAGGGATGATTTAAATCCAATTTAAACAAAATATACGCCTTGTCGTCTTTTAATAGTATATTGTATTTAGGTCTATATTTTTTTATTAAGTTAAACTCTAAAAGCAGGGCTTCTTTTTCATTAGATGTGCAGATAAAATCAATATTTTTTATTTGTGAAACCAGAAGTTGGGTTTTATCTGATGCTACATACCTTCTAAAATATTGGGAGACCCTTTTTTTTATATTCTTTGCCTTTCCTACATAGATTACTCTGTTCCCCTTATCTTTAAACAGGTAAACTCCACATGATGTTGGGAGGTTAGAGATTTCCCTTAGCTCCATCCCTCATCTCCAATCAAAGGGACAAAGAGTACATCAATTAATTTTTCTTCATTTATTTTGTCATTTATACCTTTGGTTATTCTAACTAGAGTTTGTCCATACCTGTACTCCCCAACAGGCATTACCAATCTCCCTCCAACCTTCAACTGAGAAATAAGTGGTTTTGGTACCTTGGGACCGCCTGCAGTAACTATTATTGCATCATATGGGGCAAATTGCTTTAGTCCAAGTGTACCATCTCCCACTATGACGTGTACATTGTTATAATTTAGATCCCCAAGAGTCTTTCTTGCCTTTTCCGCCAGCTCTGGTATCCTCTCTATTGTATAAACTTCCTTGGCAATTTCTGCCAGTACTGCAGCCTGATATCCACACCCTGTCCCAACTTCCAGGACCTTTTCTCCTCCAACCAGTCTCAGTGCCTGAGTCATGTAGGCAACTATATATGGTTGAGAAATTGTCTGGTCATATCCTATGGGTAGAGGTCTGTCTTCATAGGCCTTGTGGGTTAGTCCTTCAGACACAAAAAGATGTCTTGGAACCCTTTTCATTGCCGATATCACAAGGGGATTTGTTACTCCCCTCCTTACAATTTGATCCTCAACCATCTTGTGGCGGATGGACTCAAAGGGATCGTTTTTATTTTTCCCGGTTTTTTTATTTATCATTGCTTATCTGTGTAACCATGTTCTTTTTGTAGAAAATATAAAAACAGACCCACACACATAAATCCCAGAAGTAATAATATACCACTAAGCATTTTTACCTCCTTGATTAAAAATTATATCCAAATTTTTCTATATCAATTTTAAAATGTTTTTCAACAAGTTCTACTGCCCTGTCTGTATAGTATGGCCTATAATCTCTGGATCTATCCCTGGCCTTTCTCTTATGCGGCAATTTTACCTTCTTTTTTATTCCAATTTTATCTAACACCTCATTAAAATCATTTTCCAGGTTTTCATACCTGCCAATAAAGTCAACAAGATAGTTCCCCTTCATATCAACAAGGGATAGCCATTGGGGCTCTTTAGATGCATCCAGTATATAGTGATAAGGCCTAGACTCTTCCAATTTAAATTTCAAAAAATCTTCAAAGGATTTTATGTGTTCAATCAAATGTGGCCGTTCTCTTTTTACATGGTGATACGAGCTCACCTGTAGATCCCAAGGGTTACGCACAAATGCAAATTTAAAAAAGGAATTAAATACATCCCTTGGAAGGATTTCATAGGCCGCTATAATCTTTGCATGTCTTGGAAACTTTACCCCCAATTTGTGGTTTGAGAGATGGTTTATGCGATTAAAGATATATTGGAGCCACCTTATGGGATCAGTTAGCAAAATGGGAGTCAGGGCTGAGCGTATACTTGTTCCCCCGGTTTTTGCAATATGTACGAAAATAAATTTGTATTTATAGGATATTAACATGGTATCTTATTTGTTTACACTAATGGTTTTGATGGCCTTTTTTGCAGCAAGCTGTTCAGCTTTTTTTATACTTGTGGATGTAGCCTCAAAGCTCCACTGATTTGGGAGAACAACCTTTACAGTATAAGATTTTGCGTGTTCAGGGCCAAAACTATCTATTAAGACATATTTTGGACGATCTTTAAATGTTTTTTGGGTTATTTCCTGTAGTTTGCTCTTATAGTCCTTTTTTGCCACCTCCACACAACTATCAGGCCATTTGTGTTTAAATAAATCTTTTACAATGGTTTTTGCCTTTTCATATCCTCCATCTAGAAAAACAGCTCCAATAAGGGCTTCAAATACATCACACAAATTGGCGTCCCTATCTCTTCCCCCCTGATTTTCCTCCCCTTTTCCAAGTAATAAAAATTCATTTAGTTTTATCTCCCTGGCCATCCTGGCCAGGAATGATTCATTGACCAGATGGGCCCTGGTAGAAGTGAGTTCCCCTTCCCTGGCATCTGGAAACCTTTCATATAATTCTTCTGAGATTGATAGTTCTAGTACTGCATCTCCAAGAAATTCAAGCCTCTCATTATTGTCCCCTGTCCCTGGATTTTCGTTAGTGTATGAGGAGTGACTTAGTGCAGTGATTAATAGTTCTTTGTTGTTAAAGTTGTATCCAATTATTTTTTCCAGTTCATTTAAATTTCTTTTACGCATGTCTACTTTCTTTTTAATGCCTCTTGTTTAGCTATAAGGTCGCACCGCTCGTTTTCCCTGTGACCACTATGTCCTTTTACCCAAAGGATTTTAACTTCATGTTTTTGTAAAAGCTCAAGGAGTTTTTCCCAGAGTTCTTTGTTTTTTACTGGTTTTTTTGAAACAGTCAACCAGTTAGACCTGGTCCATTTTTCAAGCCACCCTTTATTTATAGCGTCATGAATATATTTTGAATCTGTGTAAACCTGGACGTTGCACTTTCTTTTAAGAGATTCAAGGGCCCTTATTATTGCAGTTAATTCCATCCTATTGTTTGTTGTGTGTTTTTCTCCCCCTGATATCTCCTTGTAGTGGTTATTGGATTTTAAGATTGCTGCCCATCCTCCAGGCCCAGGGTTTCCAAGACAGGCGCCATCTGTATATATAATCACCTCAGGCATAGAAGGATGATTATTGTTTATTGTATTCATTGTCCAGTTTATTTAATTGATCAAAAATTAATTTAACACCATTTATTAAACCAATGGGCCACGAATCTTTTTCAAGATACTCCCTGCAATATTTAGTTTCCATATAATTTGTAAACTCAAGGGGCAATGACTTTTTTAGTAGCACAGGAAAATAGATTACAGCTTCTTTTTTTAGAGGACAAATTCCAATAAAGAGAGTCTTTGATAGATTATCAGGCTCTACAATGTGTTTTTTATTGATGTTTATTTTTAGCTCTACCCCATATAGGTCTTTTAGATACCTGGCAAAATTCATCAATATCTTTTTCTCTGATTTAGACAATGTCCTGGTCTGATCATAAATAGTTTGTCTACTTGTGATCTTCTCTATGGTAGATTCATAGTTCTTCCAGAAAAGGAGTCCTGTTATAAAAAAAACTATAATCACCCCTGTAGTCCTGAGTAAAGACACAAGGGGTGATGAATCTTTTCTGTGGATTTTAAACCTAGCCATTTAGCTCTGATATCCATTTTTTTAGGGGAGTTTCAAAAAATTCCTGAATTTCCCTTAACCTTTGTTCACTTTCAGCCTCAAACCTTAAGACCAATACTGGCTGGGTATTTGATGCACGGATAAGGCCCCAACCATCTTTAAAATTTATCCTTATTCCATCCACATCAATAACCCTACCACCCTGGGCATGGGCCTTGAAATATTCCTTTGCCTTTTCAACCACCTGAAACTTGATTTTTTCTGGGCAATCCATCCTGATTTCCGGGGTATTATAGGTCTTTGGCCAGTCCTCAAGATATGTGCTGAGTCTTTTTTCTGGATATTTAGAGATAATTTCTATGAGCCTGGCTGCTGCATATATGGCGTCGTCAAAGCCATAATATCTGTCTGCAAAGAACATGTGCCCGCTCATCTCACCTGCTAAAAGTGCCCCTTCTTCCCTCATCTTGGCTTTGATGAGAGAGTGCCCTGTTTTCCACATAATGGGAATACCCCCGTGGTTTTCAATATCCCTATAAAGGAGGTGGGAGCACTTTACTTCTCCAATTATCTTTGCACCTGGATTTTCTATAAGTACTTCCCTTGCAAAGATTGCCAAAACTTGATCTCCATAAAGGACATTACCATTTTCGTCAACAACACCGATCCTGTCTCCATCTCCATCAAAACCAACTCCAAGATGGGCATTTAAATCAACTACTTTTTGCCTGAGGTCCTTTATGTTTTCAAGGACAGTTGGATCTGGATGGTGATTTGGGAAATCTGGATCTGGATCGCAATATAGACAATGGACCTCACACCCCAACCTGTTTAATAGTTCTTTACAGATATTTCCAGATGTACCATTTCCTCCATCCACAACAACTTTTACCCTATTTCCCAGCTTAATTCCCCTTGCTAATTGTTCTAGATATATGGGGATTGGGTCAAATTCACTGGCAAACCCCTCTCCTTTTTTGAATTTCCCGTTTTTCATTACTTCATATAGGCTTTCTATCTCTGTTGTGTGGATTGTGTCTAACCCAGCCCATACCTTAAATCCATTAAACTCAGGAGGATTGTGGGAGGCAGTGATCATAACTCCTGCATTTAGTTTTAAGTATTTTACTGAAAAATAAAAAACCGGTGTTGGTACCATTGGGAGAATTATAACATCTATGCCAGTTGAAATAAGCCCCTTAACCATTGCCCTTTGATATGCAGGGGAGCTGTGTCTACAGTCTCTGCCCACAACACACTTTTCATATCCCTTTTCCTGAAAATAAGTGCCACAAGCCTTTCCAAGGACCTCTACCCACTCTTCATCAAAGTCTTTGTCCACTATTCCCCTGATATCATATGCCCTGAATACATCTTTATTTATTGGTTTCACTGTCCTCCTCCTTTTGATTTTTAATTTTTCCATCCATTTTATCTATTTATTTAATCTTTATTTTAAGATATGGCAAGGTAGTTAAATCTGTTGGTTGTTTAAAAATTTGTTGACCCATAATTTTGCTTTTGACATAATTTTAGAAAAATTTCATGGCAGTAAAAAAAGGAGGATATTGTGAGTTGGGATTGGGATAAATTAGAGGAAAGGAGGGAGAGATTTTCTAAATCCACTAAACCACCTAAACCAGATATTTCTAAGATAAAAGACAAATTGCCTTTTTTAGACAATCTTAAGGGCAATGGGCCAAAAATCTTGATTGGGGTTTTGGTGTTGCTCTGGCTTGCCAGTGGATTTTATATTGTAAATCCAGATCAGGTAGGTGTTATTAAAAGGTTTGGTGCATTTAGCAGGATAACTGGTCCAGGGCCTCATTATCACCTTCCATATCCAATTGAAACTGTCTTGACCCCCAGTGTGACCCAGATCAAAAGGGTTGAAATCGGTTTTAGAAGTGTAACCCTGGGCACTGGAATTAATAATTATAGGTCGGTTCCCAAAGAGTCTCTTATGTTAACAGGAGATGAAAATATAGTTGATGTGCAATTTATTGTCCAATACAGGATAAAGGATGCATATTCATATCTCTTTAACATAAGCAATCCTTTTAAAACAGTGAAAGATGCAGCAGAAGCCGCAATGAGGGCGGTTATAGGTAATAATCAAATCAATGCAGTCCTCACCACTGAAAAATTTATTATCCAGAACAAGACCCAAAAGTTGTTACAGCAGGTCCTTGATAGCTATCATACAGGAATCCAGGTTGTGGCCGTGAAACTACAGGATGTACATCCTCCAAAAGAAGTACTGGATGCATTTAAAGATGTAGCATCTGCAAAAGAAGATAAGAGCAGGCTAATAAATCAAGCAATGGCATATAGAAATGAAATAATTCCAAAGGCAAGGGGACAGGCTGCAGAGATAGTAAACAAGGCTGAAGCATATAAAGAGACTAAGATAATGATGGCCCAGGGGGAAGCAAATAGATTTTTAAAGATGTTGGAGGAGTATAAAAAAGCCCCTTTTGTTACCAAAAAGAGGTTGTACCTGGAGACAATGGAGGAAATTTTGAAAAAAGTTAAAGACAAGGTGATAATTTCAAAATCACTTGGAGATAGAGTATTGCCCCTTTTATCCCTTGATGAGAAGACGAAAAAATTAAAAATCAAAGGAGCAAATAATGAATAAGAGCGGTGGATTTATCCTGCTTTTGATTATTCTTTTAATGGGTATGTCCCAGGCCTTTTATATTGTTGATGAGACCCAGAGAGCAATTGTTTTACAACTGGGGAAACCAGTTGGTGATGCAGTTGGGCCAGGGCTTCATTTCAAGATTCCGGTAATACAACAGATTCAAAAATATGATTTTAGAATATTGGAATATGATTCTCCACCAGCAGAAGTAATTACCAAAGACAAAAAGACCCTGGTGGTTGACAATTATACCAGGTGGAGAATTTTTGACCCACTCCTATTTTACAGGACAGCCAGGACAATCTCCAGGGGATTGGCAAGATTAGATGACATAGTGTATTCAGAGCTCAGGGTGGCTTTGGGGAAATATAATCTCATTGATATTGTGTCTTCAAAGAGGAATGAAATAATGGCTACTGTTACTTCAGACGTTAAGAAGGAACTGAAAAAATATGGGATAGAGGTGATAGATGTGAGGATTAAACGTACAGACTTGCCTCCAGAAAATCAAAAAGCCATTTATGCCAGGATGAGATCTGAGAGGGAGAGGGAGGCCAAACAATACAGGTCAGAAGGTGCTGAGCAAGCTGCAATAATAAGGGCCAAAGCTGACAAAGATAGGGCCGTTATATTGGCAGAGGCAAAGAAAAAGGCCCAAATAACAATGGGTGAAGGGGATGCCCTGGCAACAAAAATATATGCTGAGGCATATAAAAAAGACCCCAAGTTTTTTGATTTATTGAGGTCCTTTGATGCATATAAAAAGGGATTAGATGCCAATTCTCGTTTGGTGATGTCTTCTGACAATGAATTTCTCAGGTATATGGAAAAGACCAAATAGTCCGGGATCATTTGTTTTAACCCAAATTTGTCAAAACTTGGGCAATATACCCACCTCGACTTTTGGTCTAAAAAAGGGCTTTTAAAAGCCCTTTTTTAGACCATTGCTATTTGTTCATGCTCTTTAGGGGAGTTTTTAGATAAATATTTTGGGGAAGGCACAAATAGCGGAAATTGCAAGGCAAATTCTCTTACTTCCTTTCTTATTTTTGCAATTACTGTTTCATTATCCTTAAATTTTAGGGTCTGAATTAGAAAATCCATTACTTTATATACGTCTTTTTCCACCATTCCCCTGGTGGTAACAACAGGGGCTCCTATCCTTATTCCTGAGGTTATGGTTGCTGGTTTGTCCTCAAATGGGACAGCGTTTTTATTTACAGTTATTCCAACCTTTTCAAGAACTTGTTCTGCTTCTTTACCTGTTAGGTCTTTGTTCCTTAAATCAATCAACACGAGGTGGTTGTCTGTGCCACCTGTTACCAGATCAAATCCTTCACTTATTAGTGCTTCAGCCATAGCCTTTGCGTTTTTGAGTACCTGTCTTTGGTAGTCCTTGAAATCTGCACTCAACGCTTCCTTGAATGCCACAGCCTTGGCAGCAATTATGTGCATAAGTGGTCCACCCTGTATACCTGGAAATATCTGGGTATCCAATTTTTTGCCTAACTCAGATGTGGAGAGTATAAAACCTCCTCTGGGTCCCCTTAAAGACTTGTGTGTGGTAGAGGTAACCACATGGGCATATTTTACTGGACTTGGATGAAGTCTTGCTCCAACTATTCCCGCAATATGGGCCATGTCAACCATAAGGTAGGCCCCTATTTCATCTGCTATTTCTCTAAACTTTTGAAAATCAATCTGCCTGGGATAGGTACTTGCACCAGCTATTATAAGTCTGGGTCTGTATCTTTTTGCTAGCTCACGAACTTGGTTAAAATTTATTCTCTGGGACTCCCTATCCACTCCATATGAATAGCTAGTATAAATTTTACCTGAAAAATTTACCTTGCTCCCATGGGAAAGGTGCCCTCCATGGGCCAGGTCCATGCCCAAAATGGTGTCCCCTGGTCTTAAAAGCGCTGCATATACAGCCATATTTGCCTGGGATCCAGAGTGGGGTTGGACATTTGCATGCTCTGCACCAAATAAGGTTTTTGCCCTTTCCCTGGCAAGGTCTTCAGCTATATCTACATTAAAACATCCACCATAATACCTTTTGCCTGGATAACCTTCAGCATACTTGTGGGTAAGACAGCTGCCTGCAGCCTCCCTTATCCCTGGCGAGGTGAAATTTTCAGAAGCAATAAGCTCAATAGTCTCCCTCTGTCTTTTTTCTTCAAGGGATATTGCCCTGTAAATCTCCGGATCGTGAACCTTTAAGTAGCTCATAATTCCACCTTCCTAAGGTTAAAATTTACTTGCAAATTAATAGAACTATTTTAATACATAAATGGTAACCCATTGTCAAATAAGCATATTTTGATATTTTTGCCATGAATCCTAAAAAAAAATTCTAAATTTAAAAAAAAATATGATTAGTTTTTAGGTTTTTGTAAGTTTTCTCTTGTGAATGAATTTAGTTTTAATGATTAAAAAAATATATACAATAAAATCAATTAATTAATATAAAAAAAACATTTTTGAAAAAATAAAAAAAATCTGCTTATTCCATTAACTCCGAAATCTCAAGCTTTGCTGTGTCTGTGGGGGTCTAAAGTTCAAAATTCGAGGATGAAGGTTCCATACAAAATTGAAGGATAAATTTTGTTTGTTATTTTCTCTCCTTCTCCCTTCACCCTTCTACCTTTCACTATTCACTATCACTATTCACCTGCTCCATAACCCAATCAATAATCGGAGCTAAAGAAATAGGCAGATAAAAAAATAAAATAGGACTGTTAGTGATTTATATAAAAATTTATTTTTAAAATTGCTAAAAAATCATTATTGGGTTATAAAAAGTCTAAATTTAGGCAGGTTTTAGTTACTTGAAGGTCGGTTATTTAAATTTTTTCAAAGGAGGATTTTATGCCTGTTAAGAAAATTCCACAGACACCATCTGCTTATTCTTTTCCGCTGCTAATAAAAAATCTATTAAGATTTCCTCTCACTTATAATCCAGATCAGGAAATAGTTTATAGGGATAAGTTTAGGTACACCTACAAGGAATTTGGTAGAAGGGTTCACAAACTTGCAAACATGTTAAGGGCCCAGGGTGTTAAAGAAGGAGATGTGGTAGCTGTAATGGACTGGGACAGTCACAGGTATTTAGAGTGTTTTTTTGCTGTACCAATGATGGGTGCAGTGCTTCACACAATAAACATCCGACTATCTCCAGAACAATTGGTGTATACTATAAATCACGCTGAAGACGACGTGATTTTGGTGAATTCAGACTTTTTACCAATGCTCGAGGCTGTAAAGGATGAAATTAAGACAGTTAAAAAATTTATTCTTTTAACAGATGAAGATGAGATTCCTGCCACATCTTTGGATCTTGCCGGGGAATATGAAGAACTGCTGAAGGATGAGAGCGACGAGTATGATTTCCCTGAATTTGATGAAGATACAATGGCAACCACTTTTTACACAACTGGTACCACTGGTCTTCCAAAGGGTGTGTATTACAGTCACAGGCAAATAGTTTTGCACACATATGGACTAATTTCCACATTGTGTACAATGGGAAATGCAATGAGGGTGGATAATGGGGACGTATATATGCCCCTTACTCCAATGTTTCACGTACACGCATGGGGAATGCCTTATATGTTTACATGGCTTTGCACAAAACAGGTTTATCCTGGTAGATATGACCCTGAGATGATTTTAAAGCTGGTCCTCCAGGAAAAAGTGACCTTTTCTCACTGTGTGCCAACCATTATTCATATGCTGGTCACCTCTCCAGTTATAAAACAGATAGACCTATCCAACTGGAAGGTGGTAATTGGTGGTTCTGCCCTTCCACAAGGGCTGTGTAAAGAGGCCCTTAAATACAATATAAACATTACATCAGCATATGGAATGTCTGAGACCTGTCCACTACTTACAGCCGCCTTACTTAAACCCCACATGGTGGATTGGGATATAGACAAGCAGGTTCCAATTAGGTGTAGGACAGGTATACCTGTTCCAAATGTTTTACTGGAGGTGGTTGATCCCATGGGCAATCCTCTGCCCCATGATGGCAAATCAACAGGTGAGGTTGTAGTCAGGGCTCCCTGGCTCACCCAGGGCTATTTAAAGGATCCTGAAAAGAGTGAAGAGTTATGGGAAGGTGGTTGGCTCCATACAGGTGATATTGGATATATTGATGAAGAGGGATATTTAAAGATAACAGACAGATTAAAAGATGTGATAAAGACTGGTGGTGAGTGGATATCTTCTTTAGAGCTTGAAGATATACTCAGTCAACATGAGGCAGTTAGTGAAGTGGCAGTGATTGGTGTTCCAGACGAAAAATGGGGGGAAAGACCCCTGGCACTCGTGGTTTTACATGAAGAATATAAGGGTAAGATTGGAGAAGATGAATTAAAAGGTCATTTTAAAAAATTTGTTGATGACGGTAGTATCCCAAAATATGGAATTCCTGACAAAATTGAAATCGTAAATCAAATTCCAAAAACAAGTGTGGGTAAGATAAACAAAAAGGAAATAAGGAAGATGTATCAGTAAGATAATAAAGGGGGGTGGTGCCACCCCCTTTATTATCCCAACTCCTTTGATCTATTACATGCATGATGGAGTGCGTCTATTATAGCCCCCCTAACAGCCATTCTGTCAAAGTGATTCAGGGCTGCAATAGTGGTGCCTGCAGGTGAGGTTACCATTTCCCTTAGGTCTGATAATTTTTTGTCCATGTCTTCAATCAGCTTGGTGGTTCCACCAAGAAGTCCTTTTACCATCTCAATTGATAGATCCCTTGGAAAACCCAGTGATACCCCAGCTTCAACCAGTGCCTCTAGAAAGTAGATTATATAGGCAGGTCCAGAGCCAATTAAAGCTGTGTATGCATCCATGTATTCTTCTTGAATTTGAAATGTTTTACCAATGGCATTAAAAAGCTCAATTGTTTTAGACCTAATGGTATTATCTATATCTTCTTCAAAGCAAATTGCAAAAAGTCCCTTTCCAACTAAAGCAGGGGTGTTGGGCATTATGCGGACAACCTTAGACATGCCCCCAGACCATTTTTTTATTTTTTTTATTTTAATTCCCGCACAAATAGACAGAATTGTGTGGGAGTCTAAAAAAAGATTGCTATATTTTTTTAAAAGGGGTTTAACCTGGTTGGGTTTTACAGCCAGAAGGATATAATTGGACTTTTCAATTAGCTTAGATATACCTCTTACTTCTTCAACTTTTAACTCTTCGCAAACGCTGTGAAGTTTTTTCTCGTCCACATCGTAAGCAAGCAAATGGACACCTGCAAGTGAACTCCACCCCTTTAAGATGGCGCCTCCCATGTTCCCGGTGCCAATGATTCCAATATTGTCCATTAATTATAATACCTCCAGTTTGTTGAAAAAGTATGCAATTTCCTTAATTGCATTTTCTGGACTATCAGATCCATGAACTGAATTCTTTTCAACATCCAGAGCAAATTCTTTTCTAATAGTACCTTGTTTTGCATTTTCTGGATTTGTGGCACCCATAAGTTCTCTGTATCTTTTTATGGCGTCTTCACCTTCCAGTACTGCAACAACAATGGGACCAGAGCTCATATAATCTGTTAAGCTGTCAAAAAAAGGCTTTTCTCTGTGAACCTCATAAAATCCTTCAGCCTGTTTCTTGTTTAAATGGAGCATTTTTAGGGCCTTGATCTTTAGATTAGCTCCTTCAATCATTTGTAAAATTTTTCCAATAAGGTTTCTTTCAACAGCATCAGGCTTTATTATGCACAGTGTCTGTTCCATGATATCTTCCTCCCATAAAAATTTTTCTCATTTTTTATGTTTTATTTCCCCCAATGTCAAATTACACAGTACACTGGAACTGGCCTGCTTGAAAAGTTTTTTATTACATATGCCAATAGATTTTTGTTTTTAGTATTTGAAAAAATAATTTTAATACCATTAGTTCCTGCTTTAAGGATATATAAAATTTACTGAGTAATAAAACTGGTAAAAAATATGGAGGAGATTATGAGAGAGCTAAATTGTTTTGGTCTTGCATGTCCTGGTCCTGTTTTAAAGTGCAAGGAAGTTATAGAGGCTGAAATGCCGTCAGTTTTACACGTGTTAGTTGATAATCAGGCTGCCAGGGAAAATGTATCTCGTTTTTTAAAGTCAAAATCTTACACAATAGACGAGGTTAAAGAAGAAGCAGGTGGTTTCAGGGTCATAGCAAAATCATCTACAGAGGCTGTATCAAATAACACAGAAAGTGAAGAAGATATGTCTGTTTATTCTTGTGAAATAAATCCTTCTGGCATACAGGACAAACAGCTTGTATTTATTACCTCTGATAAAATCGGCCACGGAGATGATGAACTGGGACGAAAGCTCATGGCAAACTTCATAAAGACCCTCCCTGAGATGGGAAATTCTTTGTGGAGGATTATTCTTTTAAATGGGGGAGTAAAATTGGCAACAGAACAAGGAGAAATTTTAGAGAGTTTAAAAAATCTTGAAAAATCAGGAGTTTCTATTTTGGTGTGTGGGACATGCCTTGATTTTTTTAAACTTTTAGACAAAAAGAAGATAGGAGAGACAACCAATATGTTAGATGTTGTAACAAGCCTTGAGATGGCGTCAAAGGTGATTAAGATTTAAATAATATGGGCGATAAAATAAGATTAAATCGTTTTTTGGCGCGCTCTGGAATCTGTTCTAGAAGAGGGGCTGATGAGCTTATTAAAAAAGGACTTGTGAAAGTAAATGGAGTAACTGTTAGCCAGCTTGGAACAAAAATTGATATAGACCTGGATAAGGTTGTTGTAGACGGAAAAGAGATTCCCAAAGATTCCTTTAAAAGTAAAAAATTTATCTATATTGCCTTAAATAAACCCATTAAAGTGGTAACCACACTGCGCGATCCCCAAAACAGGAAAACAGTAATAGAAATATTGCCTGAATATTTAAGAGATAAAGGACTGGTACCTGTTGGCAGGTTAGACTATTTTTCTGAAGGTCTTTTGCTTATGAGTAATGATGGTGACTTTGTATTCAAGATGACCCACCCCAAATTTCACTTAAAAAAAATATATCTGGTTGAAGTTAAAGGCAATGTCAAAAAAGAACATATTCATGTAATGAAAAAAGGCATGAAATTAGATGAGATAAATTACAAATTGGCCCCTGTATCTGTAAGTATAGTAAAGAAACTGGCTCCTGACCATTTTGTTTTAAGATTTGAGCTCATGCAGGGGGTGAATCGACAGATAAGGAGAATGTGTCATGCATTTTCATGGAGTGTATTAAGACTAAAAAGGATAGCCCATGGTCCCATAAAACTTGGTAAATTGGAACCTGGTAGATTTAGATATCTGACAAAAAAAGAAGTCGATCTCTGCATGGAGCAGTGTTTAAAAAAATCTGTTCCATGCAATTAAATTTTTATTGGTTTAAATTCCATACATGTTTCGTCCAGGCCTATAACTGACCTCAAATACCGGCACTCACCTTTCCTTAAGCTGTTTTTCTATTCTTTTTGATAGTTTTTTTAGTATCTTCAGGGCGTCTTCTTTATTTCCTCCAAGGGAAATCTCTAGAATCTCTTGCACCTCATCTTCTTCAAGTGTGACTACAACGGGCTTTATTTTCATTTTATCCTCCCTTTTATCCTTAAAGATTACCAATATAGGTGTAAAAAAGTCAACAAATCAAAACCGCTACTCAGAATAATTGCCACTTCAAACTATATATGTTATCCTCAATAAGGACAACAACATCCGAATATGTTCAGCATTAATAAGAGGAACAAAATCCATAAGATGACATCTTCCCTGACAAACTCCGGTGATACTCAAGGATAACATGGAAAACAAAAAAGAATATTACCAAGTTATTGACAAATGGGCAGGGAAAGAGATCCTATTTTTTGATCCCTTGGAGCTCAGGGTAACAGGTAATAACAGGCTTTATGAGAAGGGAATGGAGCTTTTGTCTCAAGAAGACTAGATGAGTGGAATAGTAGTATAGTGAGAAATTGGAAGGATGAGGTTTGATTTTAGTAAGTTAGAGGTATGGCAATGAACAGAGATTTGAGATAGTTTGAACCAATACACCACTATACTAATATTCCATTACCCCAAAAATCCCTTGACAATCCTTTTTATAGGCGTTAAGGGCTTGTTCACTATTTGAACGGTAGAGATATGTCAATTCAAACAAATCTTGAGGAAATTTATAAAATAATCAAAGAGATAGAAAAAGACAACTCTATCTCTCAGAGGGCATTAGCCAAGCGACTGGGATATAGCCTGGGAAAGATAAATTATCTCATAAAGGCGCTTGTGGAAAAAGGGATAATAAAGCTTGAGCGCTTTAAAAAAAGTCCAAACAAATGGGCATATCGTTATCTCTTAACATCTAAAGGAATAAAAGAAAAATACAGGATTACTAAAACGTTTTTGCAAATAAAGTTAGAAGAGTATGAGAAGCTTAAGAAGGAGATTGAGGAATTGGAGAGGGAAATTGGGAAGGACGGTAAAAAGTGAATAGTGAATGGTGTGTAAGTGTGGGGAAGAAAAACAATTTATTAAGTTGGTTGAAGAAGTGGATGTAAATTAGAGGCGCATAATCTAACATTAAAATTTTATATAAAATTTCTAAGAAAGTGAGTCAATTTTGCGGTATAACAAGAGGTTCTGCAGGGAAAAATATCGTTTGCTGTTAACAAAGGAGTTGGTGTATATTTCGTTTGAGATCTATAATTCGTTGTTTGGAGAGGTTGAAATAATAACAAAATGGTTTTTGGGTTAATAAAATTACCCTCAAAAAGAACACTCAGTGCTGATAAAAAGCGGCTTCTAGAAAACTTTTTCTCTCTATCGGCCCTTCAGGGAGCAAATTACATATTACCTTTAATTACCTTGCCTTATCTTGTAAGGGTGTTAGGACCATCAAAATATGGGCTCATTGTCTTTGCACAGGCTTTTATCCAATATTTCAATATCCTAACGGATTACGGCTTTAATTTATCAGCAACTAGAGAAATTTCTATCAATAGAAAAGATAAGGAGAAGGTTTCTGAAATATTTTGCTCTGTAATAATTATAAAGTTTGGTTTGCTTATTTTGTCTCTCATGATCATGACAATTATTGTCTTTTTCTTTGGAAAGTTTAAGAAGGATTGGTTGCTTTATTACCTGACTTTTGGAACGGTTATAGGACAAGTTATATTCCCTGTATGGTTTTTCCAGGGAATGGAAAGAATGAAATATATCACCTTTTTAAACATAACGGCAAAACTGATTTTTACGGTTTCTATTTTTATTTTTGTCCACAATGTTTCAGATTATATCTATGTGCCTTTGATAAACTCTCTGGGTTTTATAGTTGCTGGGATACTTGCTTTATGGATTGTTTTTAGGGAATTTAAGGTTGAATTCTATATTCCAAACATTTCTATAGTTTTGAGTTATTTAAAAGATAGCACTCAATTTTTTTTGTCGAGAGTTTCAGTTTCGGTTTATACAATTAGTAATACTTTCATTATTGGCATATTACTAGGTAATAAGATGGTTGGCTTCTATTCCGCTTCAGAAAAAATATTTCGAGCATTAGTGGGACTATATCAACCCCTTAATAATGCTTTATATCCATATATATCCAAAATGAAGGATATGAAACTTTTTAAAAAGATATTTTATATAATTAGTTTGGTGAATATGTTTCTATGGGGAATAGTACTTGTTTTTAGTAATAATATAGTTGAAATATTATATGGAGGCGGTTTTAATATATCTAGTGCACTATTAAAAATCTTTTCTGTTCTTGGGATAATAATGTGTCCAACTATTCTAATTGGATACCCCTTTGTTGCAGCTTTAGGGTATCCTGAATATGCTAATTATAGTGTTATAGTTGCTTCTTTTATTCATTTAATTTTATTACTAATAATATCCCCTGTTATAAATATATATTTAGTTGCCTTTATAACTATATTTAGCCAAATGTTTGTGCTACTAATTAGATTTTATGGTATAAAAAAGCACAATTTATGGAAGGAAAAATGTGTGGGATAGTCGGGATTATTAATATTCACAATAAAAGAAAATTGCCTGAGAATATTTTTTTTAAAATGTTAAATTCTATGGTGCATCGTGGTCCAGACGATAGTGGAATATTTAGTGATGAAAATGTGTATTTAGGTCATAGAAGGTTAGCTATATTAGATTTGTCAAAATCAGGAAACCAACCTATGAAATCTTTAAATGGAGATGTGTGGATTACATATAATGGAGAGGTTTATAATTTTTTAGAATTAAAAGATGATTTATTGTTGAAAGCATATAAATTTAAATCTAGAACAGATAGTGAGGTTGTACTTAATTTGTATTTAGAATATGGTATTGATTTTCTTGAAAAACTTAGAGGTATGTTTGCATTTGCAATATATGATAAGAGAAAAAATAAGGTGTTCGTTGTTAGAGATAGACTAGGAATTAAACCTTTATATTACTCTATTTTTGATGAAAAATTTATCTTCTCGTCAGAGATAAAGAGTATTTTGCTTTATCCGCACTTCCCACGGGTAGCTAATAATATAGGAATCTCTAGTTACTTAAGTTATAGGTATCCCATTAAAAATTTGACTTTATTTGATATGATATATTCTCTTGAACCTGGTCATTATATAGAAATAAATATTAATAAAAGAACTTATAGTATTTTCAAGTACTGGGATATTGAGGTGAATATTGAGGGACAAAATAAAGGAGAAGAATTTTATATTGAAAATTTAAAACAGTTATTGGAAGAATCGGTTAAATACAGAATGATCTCGGATGTCCCTATAGGATCGTACTTAAGTGGAGGGTTAGATTCAAGCATTATTGTTTCAATAATGTCGAATTTAAGTGGATTTCCAGTAAAAACTTTTACTATAGGGTTTGAAGAAGAAGGTTATAATGAATTTAAATATGCAAGAAAAGTAGCGAGTCTGTATGGAACTGAACATAATGAAATATTATTGAGGGGTAAAAATTATATTAATGAAATGTTGGAGTTAATTGATTATAAAGATTCTCCTTTAAGTGTTGCTAATGAACCTGCATTATACGCTATGTCAAAGGAATTAAAAAAATACATAACAGTGGTGCTTTCTGGAGAGGGTTCAGATGAAATATTCGGAGGTTATGGAAGAATATTCAGAAGTCCTTTTGACTATGAACGAATGAATTTATTTTTGAATAATCAGGAATTATATAAGGAACACGTGATTTCTCTAATGACTAATAATTTAATTGCTAAATATGGCAAGTTGAGATTTCAAAATGAGGTTCACTTCTTTCTAAGTTTATATCAATATATAAATTGGGAAGATAAAGAAAAATTTTTATCTAAAGATTTTTTAAAGACTATAAATTTTGATAATCAGTTAAAAGAAATATTCTACGAAACTTTTGATAAAATTAAATATAATAACTTATATACGAAGTTTATGTATACTTTTGAAAAAATACATATAGTAGGTCTATTACATAGGTTAGATGTAACTACAATGGCTACCTCTGTAGAAGCAAGAGTCCCTTTTGTAGATCATAAATTAGTAGAATTTGCTTTTAAAATTCCTTATAAATATAAGCTAAGATGGAAATCAAAATTGCACAAAATAGCAGCTAATATATATAATTCAGAACAAGTTAGTGAGAAATATGATATCCCAAAATATATTTTGAAAAAGGCCTATGAAAAAAAATTACCGTCAGAAGTAGTTTGGAGAAAAAAAATGGGATTTCCTGTACCAGTTCATAAATGGTTTGGAGATAATTTCAAGGAGGTTACAAAAGAGATACTTTTATCTAAAGAAGCTCGGGAAAGGGGTATCTATAATGTAAAATTTTTAGAGCTTTTTCTAAATAAAGATTTTTTAAAGCATGATCATAAAATGGGGTTAAAAGTTTGGATGTTATTAAATCTAGAATTATGGTATAAAAAATATATAGACGAGCTTAACACACAATGGAACAGTTAAAAATAGCTATACTTCAATTAAACACTACAACAAATATAAAAAATAATTTCAATAAAAATATAGCTTATATAAAAGTTGATGAAGGTGATTCAATATTATTTCCAGAATGCTCCTTAATAGGGAAAGAACTGCTTTTTTACCAGATAAAACTTATTGATTTTATAAATAAAAATAAGAAGACGGTGGTTTTTGGTTCGATTTTAAAAAACAAAAAAAGAGAATTATTTAATTCTGCATTTGTAGTTAGTAATAATTCAATCATAATTTATAAAAAAATAATTTGACTGAAGAAGAAAGAGAAATTTTTAAGAAAGGAGATAAATTAGTTATTTTTGAATTAAAAGGGAAAAAAGGTTCCTACAATCTCCAGAAATCAGTTTAATATAAAGCCTTTTAATAAATTGAAAAATAAAGAAGTGGAAATTATACTCATCTTGAGTGCTCTTATAATACAGAAAATATAAGAGGGAAAAAGTATAAAAATGCGGCTGTTCCTATTACAAGAGCAATCGATTTTAGAGTATCTGTTGTAAAAACAAATTCTGTAGAGTTATTAATATAAATTATCTCATGGAAACAGTTTATCTGTAAATAAAAATGAAAGGATAATTACATTACTAGATGATTTGAATGAACAATTTGTTGAACTAACCTTAATATTAGCTTAGACTAAAAATAATGAAGGAGGTATTAGTGTGAACCTTTTTATTCTAGCAGCTGGCAAAGGGGAAAGATTGTGGCCTTTGACAAAGAATACTCCCAAATCCTTGTTAGATTTAGGAGATGGCACAACATTACTTAATAGGCAATTATCAAGCGCTATTAATTCAAAAATATTTAATGAAATATTTTTAATCACAGGATACTTACATGAGAAAATTGAAGAAGCAATAAAGAAATATCAATCTAGTGTAAATATTAATACAATTTATAATCCATTTTACGATATAACCAATAATCTAGTCTCATTATGGACAGCTAGATGTGAGCTATCAAAAGATGATTTTATGATAACTAACGGTGATAACTTGTATAAAAATCATGTGGTTAAAAAAGTTTTTAACTACTTTCATCAACACTCAGAAGTGATAGCTATAACTATCAGCTATAAAAACGCATATGACGAAGACGACATGAAGGTTACTTTAGATCAAAATAAAAATGTGCGAAGAGTCCACAAAGAAATACCTCTCGAAAAAGTTCAAGCCGAATCAGTTGGTTTAGCTATTGTAAAAGGCAAAAATAGCAGACAAGATTTTGTTAATGCTATACTTGATATGGTAAAATATAAGAATAAACTTAATATTTATTGGTTAGATATTTTTAATTTTCTAATTGAAAACGGAAAAGCCATCAGTACAGTAGAAATAGATAGGGATGATTGGAAGGAAATGGATTTTCATCCAGATAGGGAAATTTTAAGAAAATTAATATTAGAAGAAAAGATGTTCTAAATTTAAAGGAGGTATGTAAAAGTAATGAACAGTTTTGTTAGAAAGGTTGGAAAATTTATTATATTTCTATTAATTGCCTTGTTAGGGAATACTATATTAAATATAGTATTAGTTGCACCCCGTTCTAAAAAAAGAGTTTTGTTTATAGGTAATAATGGTAAATTTAGAGATAACGTAAAATATCTTTATTTATTTAAAGAAAATTACAAATTAGAAAAATATTTTCTTACCTTAAATAAAAAATATTATTTTTCCCTGAAAGATAGATTGGAAAATGTGGTATTAATTCCGTCCTTAAAAGGTTTTTTTTTGTTAATAACCTCAAAATATATAGTAGTAGATAATATAAACTGGAGTTTAGTCTTTAAAGGTTTAATTTATTTTCTAACAAAGAAAAGTTTAAAAGTTCAGCTATGGCATGGTTATCCCATAAAGAAAATTGAATATGACAATAAAAAAGATATAACCTTACAACGATGTAAAAAACGTGAGACATTTATAGATTGGATTTTGTATTTTTTTTACAAAACGCGATGTATAAATTATGATTTTTTATTAATTCCAACTAAAAACACTAAGATGATCAGTATTTTTAATCGAGCTTTTGAATTTAAATTTAGAATAGTTGCTGGTTATCCAAGGAATGAATATTTATTATATCCAAATAGATTTAAAAATTGGGATAACTTTATAGATTTAAATTATTATCAATCAATTAGCTCTCTAAAAAGTTCTAACAAGAAAATTGTGGGATTCTTACCAACATTTAGAGATAATGGTAGTATTGTTCTTAATGAGGATGAATTAGCAGAGTTAGATAATTTTGCAAAGGATCAAAATGTTATTTTTGTTATAAAGCCACATCCCTGGGATTTAGCTTTTGAGAAATTTTTAAAAAAAAGGAGTTTCTCAAATATATTACGAATAGAAAGGGATGAAGATATTTATCCTTACTTAAAGGAGTTCGATATGTTAATCAGTGATATTTCATCAATAGTATTTGACTTTTTGTTATTGGATAAGCCTATTATTCACTATTTTCCCGATAAGAAAGAATATCTAAAAGGTACGAGAGATACCTACTTTGATTTAGAAGAAATTAAAGTAAGTCCTTTATGTGAAAATGTGAAAGAGCTATGTGAAAACATAAAAGAATTATTAATAACTGATGTTTATAAAAATAAGCGTAGAAAAATAAAAGATATGATATTTGGCAATATTGAACATAATAGTAATTATATTTATAGGACAATTCTACAATGTTGAATTATCTAATCATAGGCTCTGGTTTAGCTGGTTCTGTAATAGCAGAAAGAATATCAACTATTTTAAATAAAAAAGTTTTAATAATTGAAAAAAGAAACCACATTGGTGGAAACTGTTATGACTATAAAGACGAAAATGGAATAATAGTTCACAAATATGGACCTCATCTTTTTCATACAAATTGCAAAGAAGTTTTTGATTATATTTCAAATTTTACAGACTGGCATATATATCAGCACAGAGTATTAGCGTTTATAGACGGTAAAAAAGTCCCAATCCCATTTAACTTAAATAGTCTTTATTTGGTATTTCCCGAAACTCTTGCAAGAAGGATTGAAGAAAAATTATTGAAAAGATATCATTACAATTCAAAAGTGCCTATTTTAGAACTTAAAAAGGAAAATGATGAAGACTTAAAATTTCTCGCAGAATATATTTATCAAAAAATTTTCCTAAACTATACAGCCAAGCAATGGGGAATGAAACCAGAAGAGATAGACCCGGAAGTTACTGCAAGAGTTCCAGTCTTTATAGGAAAGGATGATAGATATTTTACTGACACATATCAAGCTGTCCCTACCGGAGGTTATACCAAGATATTTGAGAGGATGTTAGACCATCCAAACATAAAACTTATGCTGAGTACTGATTTTAAAGAGGTTATGAATGTGGATATAGAGAGTAGAAAGATTTACTTTTTAGGGCAAGAAATTAAAGGAAAAGTAATCTTTACTGGTATGATCGATGAACTTTTTGATTATAAATTTGGAGAACTTCCTTATCGTTCACTTGATTTAAGGTTTGAAACCTTAGATAAGGAGTGGTTTCAGGAAGTTCCAACTGTTAATTATCCAAATGATTGTGATTTTACACGGATAACGGAATTTAAGCACATTCACCCTGTAGATACAAAAAGAACAGTTATTCTTAAAGAGTATCCAAAACAATATAAAACTGGCAAAGACATGCCATATTACCCATTTTTTACAAAAGAAAATAGAGAGCTTTATAATAAGTATAAAGAGCTAGCAGAAAAATTTGAAAATCTTATTTTAGTAGGTAGACTTGCAGAATATAGGTATTTTGATATGGATGATGTTGTGAAAAGAGCTTTAGAAATTTTTGAAGGGAAAGTAAGATGACAAATGATCAAAGGGAGACTGTTTGTGCGGTTGTAGTCACTTATAATCGTAAGAACTTACTTATTGAATGTTTAGAAGCTTTACGAAAGCAAACAAGGCCAGTACAAGGTATTTATTTAATAGATAATGCATCAACAGATAGAACTCCTAATTTCCTATTGGAAAAAGGATATATAAAAGAATTACCTCCGGAGAATTTAAAAGAGCATTGGGAAAAGGAATTTAAAATAAAAAATCTAACAGATGGAAATTCTATTAAATTATATTATGTAAGAATGCACGAAAATACTGGAGGAGCCGGAGGTTTTCATGAAGGAGTTAAAAGGACCTATGAAAAAGGTTATGATTGGTTGTGGTTGATGGATGACGATGTGGAACCTGAAAAAAAAGCATTAGAAATATTATTAAGATTTAAATTGATTTCTTGTTTTATACATCCAAGAAGAAAAGATATAAATAGTAACATTTATCCCTGGGAAGGATATATTGATTTAATGACGGGCCTTAGAGTAAATATGGATGATTTCTCGTTCAAAAACAATAAATCTTATTCATGCGTCAACATAGCTTGTTTTGAAGGGGCTCTGATTAATAAGAAAATTATCGAAAAAATAGGTTTTCCAGATAAACGTTTTTTTTTAGGCTATGATGATACAGTTTATGGTTTGTTAGCGTCAAAATATACCAATGTGATTTTAATAAAAAATCCTTTAATGATCAGAAAAGTTATTAAATCAAAAAAATATACCACCACATTTTCTTATTTTTTAATAAGAAATCTTTTTCTACTTAAAAAGTTTTTAAACGAAATATATCCTTTAGAAAAATATTTTTTGTCGAGAAAAATATTTTTTACATTAGAATTGTTAAGATTAAGTTATCTTACAATTAAGGAAAACAAATGGAATGCATTACCTATAATCGTCAAAGCTATTAAAGATGGCTTAAAATTGCTTAGAAAAAACTAAAACTAATAATAAACTAGTTATGAAATTTAAGATATTAATATCGACAACTGATGATAAATTCTTTAAAAGAAACTATACTCCTCCTGCAGATTGTCTTATAATAAACCAATTAATAAATATAGATAAAAGCTATTATGACTTACCGCAAGTATTTTCCTTTAAAGAGAAAGGAATATCTAAAAGTAGAAATAGAGCTTTAGAAGTTAGTGATTGTAATATTGCTTTAATAAGTGATGATGACGTAACATATGTACCTAATATTGAAGAAATTATCAAAACAGCTTTTAAGAATTATACAGATGCAGATATAATAACATTTCAAATAAAAACCCCTACAGGTGAATTATATAAAAACTATAAAACAAAACCTTTTAACCATAATTTACGTACCATAATGCGTGTATCCTCTATAGAAATGGCGATAAAAGTAAACTCTATTAAAAAAGTCGGAATTAAATTTGACCAAAATTTTGGACTAGGCTCTAAATACCCAACAGGAGAGGAAAACATATTTATAAGTGATGCACTGAGTAAACGACTAAGAATCATGTATATTCCTATACCCATTGTAGTTCACCCTAAAAAAAACTTAGTTAAAATATTTAACCATAACCCTAAATTAATACAAGCTAAAGGAGCCGTGTTTTATCGAATTTTTAATAAAACAGGATATTTAGTGTCATTTTTGTTTGCGCTAAAAAACTATAAGTATTCCAAATATAGTTTTTGGGAATTTTACAAAATTATGCTAAAAGGTATTCATGATTATAAGTTAGAAGTAAATAGGTAAAAAGGAAAAATTTTCTGAAGTGGTGTTCTATCTTTAGATCTCTTAGAAAATTAAGGCTTTTATAGTAGTAATAACTACCTCCACTATATCAGGAGAGATGGCTAGTTTTTAAATGAAAAGAAAAAGCCGTTTTCTATTTTAATATAGACGTATATGAGTTATGAAAATATGGATTTTTAATCATTATGCCAATATACCTAACTATCCAGGGGGAACTAGGCACTTTGATTTAGCAAGATATTTAGTTAGTAAAGGGCATCAAGTTACAATTTTTGCTTCAAGCTATCACTATTTACTACTTAAAGAATTGAAAATTTATCCAAATACTTTCTATTTGGAAGAAAACATAAATGGAATAAATTTTGTATGGATCAAAACACATCCCTATAAAAAAAATGATTTAAAACGGTTACTTAATATGCTGTCATACGCGATAAATACATATAGGATAAGAAATGATTTTGATAAATCTGACATTATAATTGGTTCAACAGTACATCCATTTGCTGCCTATAGTGCTTCCCTTATAGCTAAAAAACTAAATGTTCCTTTCATTTTTGAAATAAGAGACCTATGGCCCCAAACATTTATTGATATTGGTATTTGGAAAGAGAAAAGTTTAAAAAGCAAATTTTTCAAAAAAATAGAAGAAATGACTATTCGCAATTCTAATGGAATTATTATTTTATCTCCTTTGACTGAAGAATATATAAGAAGAAACTATAGCTTTTATAAAGAAGAAATAAAATATATACCAAATGGAGTTTGTATAGATCGATATAATACTTATTTGTCAAATGAAAAAATTATAGAAAATAAAACAATTCATTTTATAACACAGTTAAAAAAATACGGAAACTTTATCTTAATGTTTACTGGAGCTTTAGTAAAATCAAATAACCTAAAGTTCCTTATAGAAACAGCAAAACTTTTGATAGAATATAAGAATATAAAATTAATTCTAGTGGGTAATGGTACTGAAAAAGAATCTATTGAAAGACTTATCAAACAGTTTAATTTAGATAATGTCTATATTTTAGAACCTGTCAAAAAGGCTTATGTGCCCAATTTATTAGAGCTTGCAGATGTCCTTTTATTAATTCAAGATAAGGTTATGTGGGGGAGTATGAACAAACTATTTGACTACATGGCAGCAGGTAGACCTATATTAATTTCTACATTTGCAGAACACAATAATCCAATTATACAAATACAAAAAGGTATATATGTACCTCCTAGTAATGTCGATAAAATGAAAAATGCTATATTAAATATATATAGTATGCCGTCAAGTAAACGTGAGAATTTTGGAAAATTTTTTAGAACATATGTAGAAAAAAATCATTCTATAGAAAAACTATCAATAAGATTAGAAAACTTTTGTTTTCAAACAATAAGACGTTTTAGATCATATAAGAATAAACTTAGGTAGAATTTATAAATTAAAAATGATATCATTGAATCTATATATGTGGATATGACCTATAATTTATTTAATGAATAAAAAAATTAAATTGTAAGCATGACAACTCTCGTATTATATACAGACAGGTAGAAATTCTAAATCTATAAATAATGAACATTCAGAAAAAAAGTAGTAGTGAAATAGAAAAAATATATTATCGAAAGTCACTTTTATAAAAAAATTTTAATAAAAAATTAAGTGATATGCTGAATAATGATTAAAATTGATAGAGTTCATAAATATTCATACTTAGTTTATAACCATATTTATAACTATTAAAACAAAGACTTTTCTATTTATTATTAGTATTAGATTGGTTTATTACATCAATAGTATTAGTATATCCTGCGACAGAGTACATAAGAAAATAAAAAAAATTTTATGGCTACTATAGATCTTTTTAATCTTGCAAATAAAATTAAAATTTTACTAACCAACTCAAATTTAAGAGAAAAATTTGGCAAATATTCTAGGGAAAAGGCTGTAAAAGAGTTTGATATAAAAATAATTGTTAAGCAATATTTAGAACTTTATGATGAAATAATATATGTACAAAAAGTTATTTAAACCTATCTTTGACAAGCTCTTGGCTTTAATTTTGATAATTGTTTTTTCCCCTGTTATAATACTTGTTGCAATATTGATTTATTTTTGGGATGGAAAGCCAATATTTTTTATTCAAGAGCGGCCTGGTTATAAAGAAAAAATTTTTAAAATTTACAAATTTAGGACAATGACAAATGAAAGAGACAAAAATGGAAATCTTTTACCCGATGATAAGAGATTAAAAGGCACTGGTAAAATAATAAGGAGCTTAAGTCTTGATGAATTACCGCAATTATTTAATGTGTTGAAAGGGGATATGAGTTTTGTAGGACCTAGACCTTTGTTAGTTGAATATTTGCCATTATATAATGAGAGGCAGAGAAAAAGACACGATGTAAAACCTGGTATCACTGGTCTTGCTCAGGTTATGGGAAGAAATGCAATTAGCTGGAAAGAAAAGTTTGAATATGACGTTTATTATGTTGAAAATTTATCTTTTTTTCTTGATCTGAAAATAATTTTTCTCACAATATGGAAAGTGATATCGCGAGAAGGTATATCTCAAAAAGGCAGAGCTACCATGGAGAAGTTTAATGGGAACAACTAATATTTATATTTATGGTGCAAGTGGTCATGGAAAAGTTGTGCTGGATGTAGCTCTTCGGTTAAGATATAACGTAAAAGGATTTATTGATGACGATGAAAGAAAAAAAGAATTTCTTAATTTCTTGGTTTATAGATTATCTGAAATTGATAATTTTAATGATGTAGGAATAGCTTTAGGTGTTGGAAATAATAAAGCTAGAGAATTAGTTTATGGGAAAATAATGGGTAAAGAACTAACAATATCTACTTTGATTGATAGTAGTGCAGTGGTATCCAAGTATGCTATTATAGACAGTGGGACAGTGATATTCCCCAACGCTGTTGTTAATAACTCTGCTTACTTAGGTAAGGGTTGTATAATTAATACAGGAGCGATTATCGAGCATGATTGTGTGGTGAGTGATTTTGTTCATATTTCTCCAAATGCTGCTCTTGCGGGAGGAGTAAAGGTTGGTAAGTATACCCAAATAGGCATTGGAGCAAGTGTAAAGCAAAATATAGTCATAGGAGATAATGTAATTGTGGGGGCGGGAGCTGTAGTAGTAAAAAATATACCTGATAATGTAATTGTGGTAGGAAACCCAGGGAGGATAATTAGAAAAAATGGATAATCAAATTTTTCTCTCCCCACCTTATCAGAGTGGAAAAGAGCTGAAGTATATAAAAAAAGTTTTAGATACCAATTATCTCGCACCAGTTGGTGAATTTATTGACAGATTTGAAAAGGCAGTTTGTGAATATACCGGTGCTAAATATGCAGTGGCAGTGTCATCAGGGACTGCTGCCATTCACCTTGCGCTTAGAACACTTGGTATTGGCAAAGGGGATTATGTATTAGCATCAACATTTACATTTATAGGTTCTGTTGTACCTATTTTATATCAAAATGCTATACCTATATTTGTAGATAGTGATTATGAGACCTGGAATATTGACCCAAATTTATTAGAAGATGCGATAATAGATTTAAAACAAAAGAAAATTAAGCCAAAGGCTTTAATTTTGACACATATTTACGGTCAATCTTCTGATATGGATTCAATCATAGAAATCTGCGAAAAATACGGTATTATACTAATTGAAGATGCTGCTGAATCCTTGGGTGCAACATATAAAGAAAAATACACAGGTACTTTTGGTAAAGCTGGTATTTATTCCTTTAATGGAAATAAAATTATTACCACCTCAGGCGGAGGTATGCTTGTAACAGATGACGAAGAGACTGCAAAGAACGCAAGGTTTTACTCTACGCAGGCAAAAGAGAATAAAATTTGGTATGAGCACAAAGAGTATGGTTATAACTATAGAATGAGTAATTTACTTGCAGCAGTGGGATTAGCTCAGCTTGAGAATATCGACTATAGGGTACAAAAGAGGCGCAAAATTTTTCAAAGATATAAAGATTTACTTTCTGATGTTGATGAGATTGAATTTATGCCTGAGCTTCATGGTGCCAAAGGAAATAGATGGCTTACAACGATCACTTTTAAAAAGTCTGATCCATTTGAAATTGTAAAAAAAACAAGAGAAGCTAATATAGAGACA